>SECN01000393.1 GCA_004173515.1 Myxococcaceae bacterium
AGCAAGCACACACTTCCCGGAGGTGTCACGGCGCGCGGGCCGCGAATCCGCTATCAACCTGGGGACTCCCCTGGACGGACTTCCGAGGCCTCATGAGACACCCCAGCACGACCCAGGCCGGTTCCACGGAAGTGTCCGCACCCGAAGGGGGACTGGACTGGCTGTCCGGCGGCGGGGAGATGGGGCGGTTGATCCGCTCCATGGACTGGTCCAGGACGCCGCTCGGGCCGGTGGAGACGTGGCCGCAGAGCCTGCGCACGACCGTCAGCCTGTGCCTGTCCTCCACCTTCCCCATCCTCATCGCTTGGGGGCCGGAGCGCGTGCAGCTCTACAACGACAGCTACCGGCCCATCTGCGGCGCGAAGCACCCGGAGTCCATGGGCCAGCCCTTCCGCGACTGCTGGGCCACGGCGCTGCCGGTGGTGGGCGGCGTGTTCGAGAAGGCGGGCACGGGCACGGGTTCCTACATCGAGAACCAGCGCATGTTCCTGGACCGGTACGGCTACCTGGAGGAGGCCTTCATGACCTTCTCCTTCAGCCCCATCCGCGACGAGTCCGGCTCCGTGGGCGGGCTCTTCCACCCCATCACCGAAGTCACCGAGAAGATGCTCAGCGCGCGGCGCACGCAGACGCTGCGCGAGCTGTCCGCCCTGCTGGGCAAGGTGAAGACGGTGCAGGACATCGGCGCCGCGCTGCCGCAGCTCCAGCCGGACGCGGCGCTCGACGTGCCCTTCCTGCTGTTCTACCGCCGCGACGAAGCCCGCGAGGGGGTCCAGCTCGTGAGCGCGATGGGCCTGCCCCGGGGCAGCGCGTGGAGTCCGGAGGAGGCGGGGCTGGAGGGGCCCTGGCCCTTCGCGGCCGGCACCGGGCCGGAGCCCCGCACGGTGCACGTCCCGGGTGTGGCGCTGGAGGGCGTGACGTGTGGCCCCTACGAGGATGCGCCCGTGCACGCGCGCGTGCTGCCGCTCATCCCCGCCGGCATGACGGAGCCCTTCGGCTACCTGGTGGCGGGCGTGAGCCCCCGGCGCGAACTGGACGACGCCTACCGGAGCTTCTACGAGCAGTTGCAGAACACCGTCACCACCGCGGTGGTGAACGTGCGCGCGCATGAAGCGGAGGCGCAGCGCCTGGAAGCGCTGGCCGCCATCGACCGGGCGAAGACGGCGTTCTTCTCCAACGTGTCGCACGAGTTCCGCACGCCGCTCACGCTCATCCTGGGCCCGCTGGAGGAGTCGCTCGCGGACACCTCCGCCCCGCTGGCGCCCGCCCAGCGCGCGCGCCAGGAGCTGACCCACCGCAACGCGCTGCGCCTGCTCAAGCTGGTCAACTCGCTGCTGGACTTCTCGCGCATCGAAGCCGGGCGGGTGAAGGCGAACTTCCACCCCACGGACCTGGGGCGGCTCACCGAGGACCTGGCCAGCGTCTTCCGCTCCGCGATGGAGAAGGCGGGCCTCACGTACACCGTGGAGGTGACGGACGTGGGCGGGCCCGTCTACGTGGACCGGGACATGTGGGAGAAGGTCGTGTTGAACCTGCTCTCCAACGCCTTCAAGTTCACGCTCCAGGGCGGCGTCACGGTGAGGCTCGGGCGCGAAGGCAACCGGGCGCGGCTCACCGTGCGCGACACCGGCACCGGCATCCCGGAGGCGGAGCTGCCGCGCGTGTTCGAGCGCTTCCACCGCGTGGAGACCTCCCGGGGACGCACGCACGAGGGCACCGGCATCGGGCTGGCGCTCATCCAGGAGCTGGTGAAGCTGCACGGCGGCACGCTGGGCGTTTCGAGCGTGGAGGATGAGGGCAGCACCTTCTTCGTGGAGCTGCCGCTGGGAAGCGCGCACCTTCCGGCGGAGCACGTCCATCAGGCGCGGGGCGACGCGCACGCGGGCAAGCTGGGTTCGGCCTTCAGCGAGGAGGCCCTGCGGTGGCTTCCGGACGCGCTGGACTTCCCCCCGCAGTCGGTGCCGGAGCAGGCCACGCGCGTGGACTCCAGCACGGCGCTGGGCCCCCTGGGCGCGGGAATCGCGCTGCCGCCGGGACGCGGGCGCATCCTCGTCGCGGACGACAACTCGGACATGCGAGCGTACGTGAGCAGCCTGCTGGCCCCGCATTGGGACGTGCGCGCGGTGGCGGATGGCGAGGAGGCCTTCGAGGCGGCGCTCGCGTCCACACCGGACCTCATCCTGAGCGACGTGATGATGCCCCGGCTGGACGGCTTCGGCCTCTTGAAGAAGCTGCGCTCGGACGCGCGCACGCGCGGCATCCCCTTCGTCCTGCTGTCGGCGCGCGCGGGTGAAGAGGCGCGCATCGAGGGCCTCCAGGCCGGCGCGGACGACTACCTGGTGAAGCCCTTCTCCGCGCGCGAATTGCAGGCGCGGGTGGACAGCCAGCTCCAGTTGGGGCGCGCGCGCCAGCAGCTCTCCGACTTCTTCATGCAGGCCCCCGCGGCCATGTGCGTGATGACGGGTCCGGAGCTGGTGTTCACGGTCATCAACCCGATGTTCGCGGGCCTGATGGGCCGGGACATGCTGGGCAAGCGGGCCCGCGACGCCCAGCCCGATGGCGGCCACGGCGTCCTGCTCCAGTGCCTGGAGGGCGTCTTCCACACCGGACGGCCCTTCGTGGGCCGCGAGGTGCCGGCGCGCCAGCCGGACGGCCAGGGCGGCCTGAAGGAGCTGCTGCTGGACGTGGACATCCACCCCCAGCGCGACGGGGACGGCCAAATCCAGGGCCTGCTCGTCGCGGTGCAGGAGGTGAGCGAACAGGTCCGGGCGCGCCTGCGCCTGGAGGCCCTGACGCACGACCTCCAGAACGCCCTCACCGCGCGGGACACCTTCCTGGGCGTGGCGTCACACGAGCTGAAGACGCCCGTCACCGCGCTGCTGCTGCACCTGGAGGTGACGCGCCGCCGCCTGTCCCCCGCGCGCGGCGAGCCCCTGTCGCCCGCGAGGATGACGACGGCCATGGACACGGCGCTGCGTCAGGTGGAGCGGCTGGCGCGGCTGGTGGATGAGCTGCTGGACGTCTCCCGCATCCAGGCCGGCAAGCTGGACTTCCACCTGGAGGAGAGCGACCCGGCGGAGCTGGTGCGCGAGGTCGTCGAGTCCTTCCAGGAGCAGTTGGACCAGGCCCGCTGCGCGGTGGAGCTGCGGGTGACGCCCGGAGCGCGCGTGTGGTGGGACCGCTCGCGCATGGAGCAGGTGTTGGTGAACCTGCTGTCCAACGCCATCAAGTACGCGCCCGGTCATCCCATCCGCATTGAAGTCGCGCCGCACGACGGACAGCTGGCCATCCGCGTCGCGGACTCCGGCCCTGGCATTCCCCGCGAGCACCAGGACCGCGTCTTCGAGCGCTTCGAGCGAGGCGGGCCGCCCCGCTCCGTGCACGGCCTGGGGCTGGGGCTCTTCATCGCCAGTCAGATCGTCCAGGGCCACGACGGCCAGTTGCGCCTGGACAGCGACGCGGGCCAGGGCGCCACCTTCACCATCGAGCTGCCGCTGACGCCCCAGGCCCGGGCCTGAGGCGTCCCGGGGCGCGCCTCAATGCGCGACGCGCGGGGGCTTCTGCGCGTCGGGCCGGATGTTCTGGTTCACGTGGAAGAGGTTGGTGGGGTCGTAGCGGTTCTTCACCTCCACCAGCCGCGCGTGGTTGTCGCGGTAGGTCGCCTGCACGCGCTCCTGGCCCTCCTCCATCATGAAGTTCACGTAGCCACCGCCCGCCGAGTAGGGGTGCAGCGCGTCGGAGTAGGCCTTCGCCCAGGCGGTGACTTCCGCCGCCCGCTCCGGTGAGGCGTCCACGCCGACGATGACCTCCGACCACCGGACGTCGCGGTAGCTGAAGGCCGTGTCCTTCGGGCCCACCCGGTGCACCGCCCCATCCACGGGGTACAGGTGCATGGTGGACTGCATCGACGGGAGGCGCTCGGCGAACTCCACGTGGCGCGCGATGGCTTCGTCGCCCAGCTCGCGCACGAAGTCCGCGCGCCAGTACCATTGCAGCCCCGGCGGGTAGAGCCCGTCGAAGGCGGTCTGCAACAGGGGGAAGGGCATGGGCTGCACCCCATCCAGCGCGGGCGCGAGCGCTCGTGCGGGCGCGAACAGCGCGTCCGCCTTCGCGGGGTCGCCGGTGTAGCACCACACGACGCCGCACATCTTCTCGAGGTGCAGCGCCTCCGGGAAGGCAGGCGCGGGCGGCACGGTCATGAAGGCGAAGAAGCCGTTGAGGTCCTCGGGCGCGGCCGGCAGGAATTCGCGGTACCAGCGCATCACCTCCGCCGCGCGCTCCAGCGGCCAGAGCATGGGACCCGCGATGACGGTGTCCACCGGACAGGCCCGGAAGAGGAATGACGTCACCACGCCGAAGTTGCCGCCCCCGCCGCGCACCGCCCAGAACAGGTCCGGGTGCTTCTGCGCATTGGCGGTGACGAGCCGGCCGTCGGCGAGCACCACGTCCACGGCGAGCAGGTTGTCGACGGTGAGGCCGAAGCGGCGCGTGAGGTGGCCCATGCCGCCCCCCAGCGTGAGTCCGCCCACCCCCGTGGTAGAGATGATGCCGGAGGGCACGGCGAGCCCGAAGGCATGGGTGGCGTGGTCCACGTCCGCCCAGACGGCACCGCCCGCGACCCGCACCGTGCGCGCCTCGGGGTCCACCCGCACGTCGCGCAGGTTCGACAGGTCGATGGCCAGCCCGTCGTCGCACAGCCCCAGGCCGCCGCCGTTGTGTCCGCCACCGCGCACGGACAGCTCCAGCTTCCGCTCCCGGGCGAAGTTCACGGAGGCGATGACGTCCGCCACGTCCGCGCACCGGACCACCAGGGCCGGGTGCTTGTGGATCATCCCGTTGTAGAGCTGGCAGGCCTCCTCGTAGCCCGCGTCCCCGGGTTGGAAGAGCCTTCCCCGCAGCCGGGCCCGGAAGGGTTCCAGGCTGTCCGGCGTCAGTCCGGCGGGAGGACCCGTGCCGCTCGTCGGACGCGGGCGTTGGGTTTCGGCGGTCATGGGAATTCCCTCCTGGAAGGACGGCGGCGATACACCGCCTGAGTCAACGGATGCGCACGGCGCCGGCCTCATGACACGGGGAGGCGGGAGGGGGCTTCCAGGCACGCGCCGACCGACGGGAGCGGAAGCAGCGCTCCACCCCTCCGTCACTTCCAGCGGACCTCCGCGGCCATCAGCCCGAGGCCACTTCCCGCAGGCTGTCCTCCACACCGGCGAGCAGCACGTCCAGGTCCGCGTCCGGGATGTTGAGCGCGGGCGCGATGTAGACGGTGTCCCCCAGCGGGCGCAGGTACAAGCCCCGGCGACGCGCGGCTTCGTACACACGCCAGCCGCTGTGGGCGAAATAGCCTCCGCCGCCCAGGTCCAGCGCGCCCACCATGCCCACCGCGCGCGGGCGCACGAGCCCGGGGATGGTGGCGGCCATGCGCTCGAAGGCGGCCTTCACGCGGGGCGCCTTGCGCTGGACCTGGCCCAGCACGTCCTCGTCCCGGTACACGGCCAGCACCTCGCGCGCCACGGCCGCGCCCAGCGGGTTGCCGCAGTACGAGTGCCCGTAATACAGCGCCCGGTCCTTGGCCCCCAGGAAGCCGGAGAAGATGCGCTCGGACGCGAGCGTGGCGCCAAAGGGCATCAGGCCGCCGCTCAGGGCCTTGGCCAGACACAGCAGGTCCGGCACCACGTCCGCCAGGTCCACCGCGAAGCGGGCGCCGGTGCGGCCCAGGCCGGTGAAGACCTCGTCGGCGATGAGGAAGGTGTCCACGTCGCGGGTGGCCTTGCGCACCTCGCGCACGAAGTCCGGCGACGACATCCACATCCCCACCGCGCCCTGGATGACGGGCTCCAGGATGACGCCGGCGATGCCGTCCGGATCCGCCGCGAGCGCCGCGCGCAGTTGTTCCAGGGCGCGCGCGTGGCCGCCCTCCTCCGCGGGGGACGGCACGTGCACCACGTCGAAGAGGAGCGGGCCGAACACGTCGCGGAACTCGGACACGCCGCCCACGCTGGTGGCGCCCAGGGTCTCTCCGTGGAAGGCCCCGGACAGGGTGATGAAGCGGGTGCGGCGGGGCCGGCCGTTCTGGGCCCAGTACTGCGCGGCCATCTTGATGGCCACCTCCACCGCGGTGCTGCCGTTGTCCGAATAGAAGACGCGCGACAGCTTCTGCTCCGCCGGCACGTCCGCGCGGTCCGCGCCGGGGGCCAGCGCGGCCAGCTCCGCGGCCAGCAGGGCGGCGGGGCCGTGGGTGATGCCCGCGAGCGAGGCGTGGGCCAGGCAGCCGAGCTGGTCGGTGAGGGCCCGCACCAGCCGGGGGTGGCGGTGTCCGAGGGTGGACACCCACCAGGAGCCGTTGGCGTCCAGGTAGCGCCGACCGTCGGCGTCATGGAGGTAGACGCCCTCCGCGCGGACGACCACCAGCGGGTCGGTGTCCGCGATGTACTGGGCCATGGCGGTGTAGGGGTGCCAGACGTGCTGCTTGTCCAGGCCGACGA
>SECN01000843.1 GCA_004173515.1 Myxococcaceae bacterium
GTGGGGGAGCAGGGGTTGGTGGGAGGAGAGGTGCCGCTGACGCCGATCCAGCGTTGGTTCTTCGAGAAGGAATTGCCGCAAGCGCACCACTTCAACCAGGCAGTGCTGCTGGAGGCGAAGGAAGGGGTGGAGGCGGAGCGGCTGGAGGAAGCGCTCCGAGCACTGGTGGAGCACCACGACGCGCTGCGGATGCGCTACGTGCGCGGCGGCTCCGGCTGGACGCAGCACAACGCGGGCATTGGACACGGGTCCTTGTTGCAGCGGCTTGATCTGTCGCCGCTCGCGAAGGACGAAGACGCCCAGCGGGAGGCGATGTCGGCTGCCGCGAAGGAGTTCCAGTCAGGACTCCAACTGGATGAGGGCCTGCTGCTGCGCGCGCTGTGGATGGAGCGCGGAGCGGGGCGGACGTCTCGACTGCTGCTGGTGGTGCACCACCTGGTGGTGGACGGCGTGTCGTGGCGCGTGCTGCTGGAGGACCTGGGCACGGCGTACGCGCAGCGACGTGAAGACCGAGCAGTAGAGCTGCCGGCGAAGACGACGTCCTTCCAGGCGTGGGCGCGCAAGCTGGAGGCGTACGCACGAGGGCCGGAGCTGGAGAAGGAAGCGGCGTGGTGGCTGGCGCAGCCAGATGAAGTGCCCGGGTTGCCGGTGGACACGGCGGGCGAGAACAGCGTGGCGTCCGCGCGCGGAGTGGTGGCGGGGCTGGACGCGGAAGAGACGCGGGTGCTGTTGCAGGAAGTGCCGGGTGCGTACCGGGCGACGGTGAACGAAGTGCTGGTGGGCGCGCTGGCGCGGGTGCTGACGCAGTGGACGGGGCACTCACGGGTACGCGTGGACGTGGAAGGCCACGGACGCGAGGAGCTCTTCGCGGACGCGGACGTGACGAGGACGGTGGGGTGGTTCACCTCGTTGTACCCGGTGGTGCTGGAGGTGCCGGAAGGTACGCCCGGCGACGCGCTGCGAGCGGTGAGGGACACGCTGCGGCAGGTGCCGGGCAAGGGCGTGGGCTACGGGCTGCTGCGCTACCAGGGCCCTGCGTCGGTGGTGGCGAAGCTGAAGGACGCCACGAAGGCGGAGGTGGCCTTCAACTACCTGGGGCAGTTCGACGCGCTGGCGACGGGAGCCGGAGGCTTCAGCCTGGCGAAGGAGTCATCGGGCCCGGCGATGGGAGAAGGCGGCCAGCGCGGGCACGTGCTGGAGGTGAATGGGCTGGTGGTGGGAGGCCGGCTGGAAGTGACGTGGACGTACAGCGAGGCGCTGCACACGCGAGCGACGGTGGAGGTGCTGGCGCGTGCGTACACGCAAGCGCTGAGGGCGCTGGTGGCGGGCCGTCAGTCGGAGGACGC
>SECN01000394.1 GCA_004173515.1 Myxococcaceae bacterium
CCCTGTCAGGCGGAGAAGCCCATCGTGCTGGAGATGGGCGCGATGAAGCCCTACCCGTGGACGCCGGAGGTGCTGCCCCTGCAACTGGTGACGGTGGGCCCGCTGGCGCTGGTGGCCGTGCCCTTCGAGCTCACCACCATGGCGGGCCGGAGGCTGCGCGACACGGTGCTCTCGCAACTGCATGGCACGGGCGTGACGGACGTGGTCATCGCGGGGTTGTCCAACGCGTACTCGGGCTACGTGGCCACGCGCGAGGAGTACGCGCGCCAGGACTACGAGGGCGCGTCCACGCACTTTGGCCCATGGACGCTGGCGGCGCTCCAGCAGTCCTTCGCGGGGCTCGCCGGGGCGCTGCGCGACGGGACGCCGGTTGCGCCGGGGCCCACGCCGCGCGACCTGCGCAAGGCGGTGGTGGGATTGCAGCCCGGCGTGGTGTTCGACGACAAGCTGTTGTGGGTGGACTTCGGTGACGTCGCGGAGGAGGCGAAGCCCGCGTACGCGCGAGGCGACACGGCGAGCGCCACCTTCTGGGCGGGGCACCCGCGCAACGACTTGAAGATTGGCGGCACGTACCTGCGGGTGCAGAAGCGGCTGGCGGACGGGACGTGGCGGGACGTGGCGCACGACGGGGAGGGCGGCGCGCGGTACCACTGGCAGCGCGAGTACTGCGTGCCCACGCTCGCGTGTTCGCTGGTGCGGATCGACTGGCCCATCCCGGCGGACGCGGCGCCGGGGACGTACCGGCTGGTGCACGAGGGCAACTGGAAGTCCGGCTGGGACGGGCGCGTGCACCCGTACGCGGGCAACTCGCGCCCGTTCACCGTGCGGTAGCGGGCGTCAGTCGCAGGAGCCGTCGGGGTTGCACTTCTTGTCGCACTTCTGGCACGCCGTGCCGTTCCTGCCGCACTGGTTCTTGTTCGGCGCTTCGATGCAGCTGTTGCCGTCGCAGCAGCCGTTGCAGGTGGACGCGTCGCAGACGCACTGTCCCTTGCTGCTGCATGCGAGCCCCGGGCCGCAGGCGGGACCGAGGCCGCAGATGCACCGGCCCGCGAAGCACGCCCCCGCGTTGGGGCCGCACGCCGGGCCGGGACCGCAGCCGCAGGTGCCCTGGGGGGTGCAGGTGTCGGCCTTGTTGTCCGTGCAGTCCGTGCATGCCACGCCGCCGGAGCCGCAGGTTCGGGACGTGCGCGACGTGCACACGCCGTCGCGGCAGCAGCCGTCCTTGCAGTCCATGCAGAAGGTCGCGTTGCCGCCCGCGAGCTTCACGGTGACTTCGACCTCGTAGCCGTCGCGCACGGTGGCGCTGGCCTCGCCGGTGGCGAGCACGGCGCCGTTGCGCAGGCCCTCCACGCGCACGGTGGCCTGGGCGCCCCCGGCGGCGTCGGACAGGAGGACGCGGAAGGTCTCTCCGTTCTGGAGGGTGCGGTCCGCGGCCTCGGGAATCAGCGACGCGGGCACGTCCATGCCGCCCGCCACGGTGCCGGAGACGCGCAGTTGATTGAGGTTCAGCGACGGTTCGAACTCGGTGGTGACGAAGAGCGCGGTGCCAGCGGCGGCGGCCGGGTCACGGCAGGCGGCGAGTGTCACCAGCGACAGCAGGCCACCGGCCAGGAGGAGCCGGAGGAGGGCCCGGCCGGGTGTTGCTCCTACGATGATCATGATGGCGCGCAGGGTAGCGGCTTCCCGCCGTGTCGTGAAACACGCATCGGGGACGGCGGGCCGGGCGTTGAGCAGCGGACGCTCATACGCGGTGTCCGCTGTGCCCGGCGTCGGTGCTTCTCGCATGGCATCGGATGCGGGAAGGTCGCAGCATGGGGGCGCGCGTGCGAGGAGGTGGCAACGGCATGGTGGTCATCGTCATGGGCGTTTCGGGCACCGGGAAGTCCACGGTGGGCAGGGCGCTCGCGGACCGGTTGGGGTGGACCTTCGAGGACGCGGACGACCTGCACTCGGCGGAGAACCGTCGGAAGATGGCCGCGGGCACCGCGCTGACGGACGCGGACCGGCAGCCCTGGCTGGTGCTCCTGCGGGCGCGGCTGGAGAAGGCGCTCGCGAACGAGGAGGCCCTGGTGTTGGCGTTCTCCGCGCTCAAGCGCAGCTACCGCGAGCAGCTCACGGTGGACCCGGCGCGCGAGCGCTGGGTGTACCTGCACGCTCCGGCGGAGGTCATCCAGGCCCGGCTCCAACAGCGCGTGGGCCACTTCATGCCGGCCGCGCTGCTGGTCAGCCAGCTGGCCGCGATGGAGCCTCCGGAGGACGCGCTCTCCGTGGACGTGACGCCCCCCTCGGACGTGGTGGTGGGACACATCCTGGAGCGGCTGGCCCTGGAGCCCTGAGCGAACCGCGAGGAGCCCGCTTCAAGTCACCGGGTGTTCGACGGTGGCGCCCAGGCGCTCCAGCAGCTCGCGGTACCACGCGAAGGCGTTGGCGCTCCGCCCGGCCAGCTCCTTCGTGCCCCACAGCAGGGTGAGGGTGCGGCGCGTGGAGCCGTCCGTCTTGGTGCGCTGGGCGTCCTTCACCGCGTTGGCGCAAGGCCCGGCCGCGTCGAAGAGGCACAGCAGGCCCTCCAGGTCGATCTCCTGTCCGGAGGCGTTGAAGACGTAGCGGTCGCCCTGGATGGCGGTGGCGACGCGGAAGGGCGCCTGCGCGCGGTCCAGGTCCACCACGCTGATGGGCAGGCCGCTGTGCAGCGACACGGCATTGCACGCGTCCACCGCGGCGTTGATGGTGGAGAGCGAGCCGTCGCCGGACGCGCGCACCAGGTATTCGGAGGCGGGCTTGCCCCGGCCGGTGGGCTTGTAGCCGCCGTGGCGGAGCAGGTCCCTCACCGCGCCGCGCACGGCGTCGTCGCTCTGGAGGGGAGCGGTGGCGCCGGGCTTGAGGAGGGCCTGCAACCACTCGGGCGCGGGCAGGTCCCCCAGGGGGGCGGGAAAGGTGGACGTGAAGGCGACGAGGTCGAGGAGGGGATGGGGGTCGACGGTCAGCACGGCGCCACTCTATGCTTTGGGACAACCCCTATGCCTACGCTCATCCCCAAGCCCATCCGTGTGACGGCGGTGGGCAACAAGCCGAAGCTCATCGACGAATACGTGGGTCGGGTGAACTCCAAGACGCAGAACATCAGCGTCGCGCACATGCGCAGCCCGGGTGGGTGGGAGGAGCCGGGGCAGACCCCCGAGTTCCGCGAAATCACCCTGGTGCTCGCGGGCACGCTGCGCGTGGAGCACAAGGGCGGCGTGATGGACGTGCACGCCGGCCAGACGGTGGTGTGCGAGCCGGGCGAGTGGGTCCGCTACAGCACCCCGGAGGAAGAAGGCGCGGAGTACGTGGCCATCTGCACCCCGGCGTTCTCTCCGGGCACCGTGCACCGGGACGCCTGAAGCCGTTCCAAGGAGGGCGGAATCCCGGACGGGGGCCTGCCTGCCTGGATGGGTGCAAGGAGTCGTGGGCGTGGGGGGTTCGGAAGCATCCCCCTGGGGGGCGGGCCGTGGCATAAGGGCGCGCCGCCTGATTCCCGGGCCCTTTCGGTACGCACATGATCCGTCTCGACAACATCGGTAAGCAGCACGGGCAGCAGCTCCTCTTCGTGGAGGCGTCGGCTGCGCTCCACAAGGGAGAGAAGGTGGGCCTCGTCGGCCCGAACGGCGCGGGCAAGACGACGCTGTTCCGGATGATGACCGGCCAGGAGTACCCGGACGAAGGACAGGTCTCCATCGACCGGGGTGTCACCATCGGCTACTTCAGCCAGGACGTCGGTGAGATGGCCGGCCGCAGCGCGGTGTCCGAGGTGATGGACGGCGCGGGCCCGGTGAGCACCGTCGCGGCGGAGATGAAGCAGTTGGAAGCCGCCATGGGGGACCCGGACCAGGCGGACAACATGGAGAAGCTCGTCGAGCGCTACGGCATCGTGCAGGGCCGGTTCGAGGAGCTGGGCGGGTACGCGCTGGAGGGACGGGCGCGGGAGATTCTGGCGGGCCTCGGGTTCACCGAGGAGATGATGGACGGCGACGTTGGCGCGCTGTCGGGCGGTTGGAAGATGCGCGTGGCGCTGTCGCGCATCCTGCTGATGCGGCCGGACGCGATGTTCCTGGACGAGCCTTCCAACCACCTGGACCTGGAGTCGCTCATCTGGCTGGAGGGTTTCCTCAAGGGGTACGAGGGCGGCCTGCTGATGACGTCGCACGATCGCGAGTTCATGAACCGCATCGTGACGAAGGTGGTGGAGATCGACGGTGGCTCGCTGACGACGTACTCGGGCAACTACGACTTCTACGAAGGCCAGCGCGCGCAGAACGAAGCGCAGCAGCAGGCGCAGTACGAGCGTCAGCAGGCGATGCTCGCGAAGGAGATCAAATTCATCGAACGGTTCAAGGCCCGCGCGTCGCATGCGGCGCAGGTGCAGAGCCGGGTGAAGAAACTGGAGAAGATTGAAAAGGTGGAGCCGCCCAAGCGCCGCTCCACGGTGCTCTTCGAGTTCCAGCCGCCGCCGCGTTCGGGTGACGACGTGGTGAACCTGAAGAACGTCTACAAGGGCTACGGCAAGCGGACCATCTACGAGGGGTTGGACTTCCTCGTGCGGCGCGCGGAGCGCTGGGCGGTGATGGGCGTGAACGGCGCGGGCAAGTCCACGTTGCTCAAGCTGGTGACGGGCACCACGCAGCCGGACGACGGTTCGGTGGCGTTGGGCGGCAGCGTGAAGATGGGCTACTTCGCGCAGCACGCGATGGACCTGTTGGACGGCGAGAAGACGGTGTTCGAGTCGCTGTCGGATTCGTTCCCGCGCGCGGGCCAGGGTTCGCTGCGAGCGCTGGCGGGCTGCTTCGGGTTCAGCGGCGACGAGGTGGAGAAGAAGTGCCGGGTGCTGTCGGGTGGTGAGAAGGCGCGTCTGGTGATGGCGCAGATGCTCTACGACCCGCCGAACTTCCTGGTGCTGGACGAGCCCACGAACCACCTGGACATGGGCACGAAGGAGATGCTGATCACGGCGCTGTCGCGCTACGAAGGCACGATGTTGTTCGTGTCCCACGACCGGCACTTCCTGGGAGCGCTGTCGAACCGCATCCTGGAGCTGACGCCGGACGGCATCCACAAGTACGGCGGTGGCTACACGGAGTACGTCGCGCGCACGGGCCAGGAAGCACCCGGTCTGCGCAGCTAGTCACGTGAAGAGCAGTGCCCTCGCGTTCAACCGACGCGAGGGCCCCTACTCGAACAGCTTGCTCGCGAGCCGCGCCAGTCGCTGCGCCTTGCCCCGGTAGGGTGGGAAGAAGAGGTTCGTGAACGCCGTGCGTCCCTGGCGCACCACCGCGCGTTCGTGGCTGAACGCCTTGAAGCCCGTCTCGCCGTGGTACGCGCCCACGCCGCTTTGCCCGATGCCTCCAAACGGCAGGTGCGGGTTCACGTTGTGCAACACCACGTTGTTCACCACCGTGCCGCCCGCGCTCGTCTGCTTCAACAGACGCTCCACGGTCGCCTCATCCTGGCTGAACACATACATCGCCAGCGGCTTTCCTCCCGCGCGCACCTGCGTCACCACCTCGTCCAGGGACTCGAAGCGCAGCACCGGCAACAGCGGCCCGAAGATCTCCTCCTCCATCACCGGTGCCTCCGGCGTCACATCCGCCAGCACCGTGGGCGCGATGTACCGCGTCTCCGCGTGCACGCCGCCTCCGGCCACCACCCGCGCGCCCCCCGCCACCGTGCGGTCCAAGAGCCCGCACACCCGCTTGAACGCACCGTCATCCACCATCCGGCAGAAGTCCGGCGTCGCCCGCCGTGCCTCCTCCGTCTTCCCGTAGAAGCGCTCCAGCGCGGCCTTCAGCCCCGCGAGCAACGCCTCCTCCTTCGACGCGTGCACCCAGACATGGTCCGGCGCGATGCACGTCTGCCCCGCGTTCAGGAACTTGCCCCACACAATCCGCTCCGCCGCCGTGTCCACGTCCGCTGACGCATCCACGATGACCGGCGACTTGCCGCCCAGCTCCAGCGTCACCCCCGCCAGATGCCGCGCCGCCGCCTCCATCACCCGCCGGCCCACGCGCGCGCCTCCGGTGAAGAAGAAGTGGTCGAACGGCAGCCGCAACAGCGCCTCGCCCACCTCCGGCCCGCCCTCCACCAGCGCCACCTCGTCCGCCGGGAACACGTCCCGCAGCAGCTGCGCCAGGAAGCGCGCCGTGCCCGGCGTCTTCTCACTCGGCTTGCACAGGACGGCATTGCCCGCGGCCACCGCCGCCACCAGCGGGGAGACCAGCAGGTGGAACGGGTAGTTCCACGGCGCCAGGATGAGCACCACACCCTTGGGCTCCGGGTGCACTTCGCTCTTCGTGCCCGCGAGCAGCAGCGGCGCGCCCACCTTGCGCGGCTTCATCCACGCCTTCAGGTGCTTCTGCACGTGCGCCAGCTCCAGCAGCACGGGGAGGATTTCCGTCGCCTCCACCTCCGCCGCGGGCTTGTGGAAGTCCTCGTGGAGCGCG
>SECN01000395.1 GCA_004173515.1 Myxococcaceae bacterium
CTCCCTCACCGTCCCACCGGAAGCGTCCGCGATCAGAACGTGACGGCCCAGCGGGTGAAGTTGTCGCTCTGGAAGCGGTGCAGGGGGTTGCCGGCCATGGTCAGCAGGATGGTCTCCGTCGAGTTCGACAGGATGGCGGTCACGGTGATGCTGTTCATGTTCCAGTTGTCGCCCGTGGAGAAGATGTTGGGCTGGCCGGAGGTGAACTGGATGGCGAACTCCAGCAGGCGGTCCACGTAGACGTCGCCCGGCACCGCGTAGGTCACGGTGTTCTCCGTGTAGTTGCCCCAACCGACGTAGTTGTTCAGGTTGCCGCTGGCGGTCTGCTGGCTGCCCGTCAGGGACAGGTACTTGAGCTGGGCGACGGCGAGGCTCGCGTTGCGCAGGTCGTCTCCGCCGGTGCCGATCTTCACGCGGATATAGGAGACGCGCAGGGACTCGTCGTAGGCGTGCGCGTCGCCCGGCGCCAGGGTGATGAAGGCCAGCGCGAAGGCGGCGACCAGGGTGGCGAAGGCGCGGCGGGACAGGGCACCCAGGGACTGGATTCCAGACATGGTGTGGGCTTCTCTTTCGTGGGGTTCGGGGAATGGACAGACACCACACCCGCGCCTTCCCGGGAGCGCGGGCTCACGAAGCACCCTGCCGGGAAGCGCTCGATGCGAACACTGCCAAACTTCTTGCACGGCCCCGGCGACGCTCACGCATCGGTGAGCAGCAGCACCTCCACGCACGCGCCTCCTTCCGGCGGGTTGGTGGCGCGCAGGGAGCCCCCGCTCGCCTCCACCAGACCGCCCACC
Source organism: Myxococcaceae bacterium (assembly GCA_004173515.1). Classification (GTDB taxonomy): domain Bacteria; phylum Myxococcota; class Myxococcia; order Myxococcales; family Myxococcaceae; genus Corallococcus. The sequence continues at coordinate 798 of SECN01000395.1, forward strand.
AGGAGCATGCCCAGCCCCGACCCGTCCCGCTTGGTCGTTCCTCCCAGCAGGCGCGCGCCCTCCAGCAGCCCCGCGTGGAAGCCCGGCCCGTCGTCGCTCACGCTCAGCAGCAGGTGCGCGGGGTTCGAGCCCGGCCGCACCCGCACCCTCACCGTCCGGGCCCCCCGCTGGCCGTCGCCCTCGCAGGCATTCACGAGCAGGTTGGTCACCACGTGGGCCAGGCCCCGCTCGCCTCCGACGATGCGGGCGCGCAGGGGCACGGCGCGGGCCTCCGCTTCGACGAGGATGTCGACCTGGGAGAAGCGCGCGCGGACGACCTGCGCCGCGTGGTGCAGCGCGGCCCCCACGTCCACGCCTTCCGCCTCGTCGATCATCGCGAGTTCCCCCTGCGCACGGGACTTCACGCTGGACACGAAGTCCCCCAGCTCCCGCAGGTCCTGCACGATGGCCTGGGCATACCGCGAGGACGTGGGGCCGCCGGGGTCTCGGACCAGCAGCTCCGCCCGCAGCCGCGCCGAGGACAGCAAGGTCCTCACGTCGTGGTGCTCGCGCAGCAGCAGGTCCAGGTTGCGGCGCGTGCGTTCCACGCGGGCGCTCTCGCGGCCCGCCCGCAGCACGATCCTCCGGGCGACGTCGCACGTCACGATGGACACCACGCCCGCGCTGCCGATGAAGATGACGAGCAGCGCCAGCTCCGACAGGCCGTAGGTGACGAAGCGGGCGTTGAGGCGGAGGTCCAGCGCGACCAGTCCCCCCAGCAGCAGCAACGTGGCGAGCGTGCCCGCCCACGCGGCCCGGGGTGACAGGCGCAGGGCGGTGATGAAGACGACCGCGACGGAGACGGCCGGGTCCGGCATGCGCAAGAGGCCCGTGTACTGGGGGCCATGCCACGCCATCGTGGACAGCAGCGAGGCATGGGCGAACACCGCATCCAGCACCGCGGAAGCGACCAGCAGCCAGGGGCCGAACAGGCGCCGCCGCGCCGCCCACCCCGAACCCGCCGACACCGCCATGCAGATGCCCAGCACGGGCAGCTCCACCAGCGCCGCCGGCACGCCGCCTTCCGCGTGGATGCCGCCCAGCATCAGGTAGCGCACCAGGATGAGTCCGCAGAACACCACGCGGGCCACGCTCAACAACGCCTCACCATCGTTGGAGGCGTCCAACAGCACACGGTTGGCAATCTGTTCGGGGGTGGAAGGCTCGGAGCGTTCAGGCATACAGGGTAGGCTTCACGGGGTGGGGCGGGCGCGACATCTGTTGCTGGTGGAGGATTCGAAACGTCTGGCTTCGGTGCTGGAGGACGCGCTGCGCTCGCGCGCCGAGCGCATCACCCACGTGACGACGCTCGCGGCCGCACGTCAGGTGTTGCGAGACGAGCCCCCGGATGCGGTGCTGCTGGATGTCAGTCTTCCGGATGGCACCAGCGATTCCCTGCTCGCGGATCTGCAAGCGGTGGAACCTTTGCCGCACGTCATCGCCATCAGTGGCAACGCCACGGCCGAGCAGGCGTTCCGTCTGGCCTCGGGCGGCGTGAGGGCCTTCATTCCCAAACCCCTGGACCTGGCCCGGCTGGAGGCGGTGTGGACGCAAACCCTGGCACGTCCGCCGGACCTGGTGCATGCGCTGCGGGCGAGCGCCGGGCAGGTGCCGCTGCACCAGTTGGAGGGCGTCGTCCGGAACACGCTGGTGGATGAGGCGCTGGCGAAATCGCGGGGCAGCGTGCGCGGCGCGGCGAAGCTGCTGCGCATCTCGCGGCAGTTGCTCCAGCACATCCTCAATGGAAGGAAATGACGGCACGGGGGCCCGGGGCCCTACGGGGTGACGGTCACTTCGCCGCGGGGCGCAGGGGCGCAAGCCGCGCCTTCTCCAGCTTCGCGACCACGCCCACGCTGCGCCCCGCGAGGTTCGCGACGACGTACTGCACGGAGCTGCCCAGCACCTGCGCGCTCTCCGACAGGGTGAGGCCGTACTCCTGCTCCAGCCACTGCGTGAGGCCCTGCGTCGCGGAGCGCAGCGCGTCGTCCAGCGAGCCCCCCTGCCCCAGCGCCATCAGGTGCGTGGGGGACTCCACGCGAGGCGTCGACGGGGGCGCCTTGCCGCGCGCGACGTCCACGGTGAACTCGACGTCCATGGAGGTCTCCAGCGCGTACTGCGACGTCTCCCCGTCGCCCTGCGCGGCGTGCGCGTCCCCCAGGTAGAGCAGCGCGCCGGGCTGGGACACGGGCAGGAAGACGGTGTTGCCCTCCACCACCTCGTTGAAGTCCATGTTGCCGCCGGGCGCTCCAGGTCCAGCATCCAGCGCACGGGCTTGCCCAGCTCCGTCGCCTTCGCGGCGAGGCCCGGCGTGAGGGCCCGGCCCACGATGCCATCCAGGCTGTCCGCGAACGTCCGGTTCAATCGCAGACGCTTGAGCCGGATGACCAGCGTGTCCCCCGGATTCGCGGTGGCGACGAAGAAGGGGCCCGTCTGCGGATTGCCGAAGAGCGCGCGCGTGACGCCCTGCGCATCCATGCCGCCGGAGTCGAGCGTCGTCGTGCGCACGGTGTCCCCCGGCCACACGGTGAGGACCGGCGTGCGGTGGGCGGAGAACTCGTTGGACCACGTGGTCGGCTTGAAGTCGTGCACGCGCGGCGGACCGGCGGGACGCGTGGGGAGCAGCCGGGCGGTGAAGGCATGCATCACGCGTGTCTTCGGGTTGTTGCTGTCCGGGGAGTCCGCGGTGCCGCGCAGCCCTTCCCCATTCACCTTGCCACTGAAGACATACGTCTGCTTGCGCGAGTCCGTGACCACGAAGCGGACATCGTTGCCCACGCGCTCCCCTTCCAGCGCATCCCCGTCCAGCTCTCCGGCGAGGCGCTTCCCGGTGCGCTCGAGCGTGAGCAACTGGTACGCGGGATTGCCCCAGAGGTCGGTCGTCACCAGCCAGGACTCGGAGGCCGCGAGCACGGCCGTCGGCAGGCAGCAGAGGAGCAGGGCAAGGAGTCTGGGCATGGAGCGCAGTGTAGTCCGCCAGGGTCAGCGCAGCCGCTGTCCGAAGGCGCGCAGCCGGTCGCGGGCCTTGAGCAGCTTCTCCCTGGGGATGGAGAACACCGCGCGGACGCGCTCCGGGTCTCCGCACCACGCCCCGCCGTTGAGCACCACGTGGGTGTGTTCGTAGACGACGCGGGGCAGGTTCTCCGGCGTGAGCTTCACCCCGTCCACGGTGCGACCCAGCCAGGCCGTCATGCGGGGCGCGAGGAAGAGGCCCCCTGCCTCGGTGGACTCCGCGCGGCCGTCGTCGGGCAGCGCTTCGGCGATGAGCGCGCGCTTCTCCGCGAGGTCGCGCCGCATCCGCGCCAGGAAGGCCCGGAGCGCCTTGTGCCGCGCCGGATAGAGCAGTTGTCCGTCGGGTCCCCGGGCATGGGCCGCGTACAGGTACGCCGCCGCGCGCGCGGTAGGCGCGTGCAGCACGCCCGGGGCGCTGTCGCGCAGCGCCGCCACCAGGGCCCGGTCCTTCGTCGCGAGCCAGCCCACGCGCAGGCCCCCGGCCGCGAACTCCTTGGACAGTCCGCCCAGCAGCACCGTGTGCGCGCCGATGCCGGGCACCGCGCCCTCCAGCGTCACCGGGCTGTGCACCGTCTCCGCCGTGGGGTTGGAGAGGTTCACCAGTCCGAAGATTTCATCCGACACCCACAGGCAGCGCTGCTCCACCACGTACGTCGCCAGCGCCATCAGCTCCTCGTGGGAGAGGTAGTGGCCCGTGGGGTTCGCTGGCTGCGACATCACCACCGCGTCCGGTGCGCCCCCGCGCGAGCGGCGCGTGAGCAGCGTGGCGAGCGGCCCCGACTCCACCTCACAGCCCGCCGCGAGGAACGTGGGCGCCAGCACGCCGTAGCAGGGCGTGACGAGGAACACGCGCGGCGCCCGTCCCAGCCGCTTGCGCAGCGCCACGCCCAGGTGGTGCATGAGGGGCCAGACGCCGGGGGCCACGACCACGTCCTCGGCGGTGTAGCGGGCGCCACGCGTCTCCAGCAGGAAGGCCGCCACCGATTCGGCGAGGCCCGTCTGCGTGGACTCCGCGCGCGGAGCGACCCCCGCCGCGATGAGCCCCTCCACCAGCGGCAGCGGCAGCGGGCCTTCGTTCTCGCCGTAGTCCAGGCGCACGAGCTCCGGGTCGTCCTCGCGGAAGAAGCGGGGGGCGAACGCGGGCAGCGTGGACAGCCGGGCGATGCGCTGCGCGCGGGGCAGCGGCACTTCCGGCGCGCGGGGCGGTGTGGGCGGCTCCGGCTCCGCGAAGGCCATGCGGAAGGCGAGCAGTTCGGAGAAGGTGCGCTCGTAGAACCACTCCGCGAAGACGCTAATGCGCGAGTACGTCACCTCCGCGGCCACCTCCAGGTCGGCGCGCAGGGGTTCGGGCACGGGCAGCAGCAGCGTCAACTCCAGATCCGGCCACACCGCGTTCTTGATGAGCCCGTACAGGATGACCAGGTTGGATGCGTGCGGGGTCCTCGCGAGGAACTCGAAGAGCGTGCGCGGCTCCACCTCGCCGGTGATGTTGAAGAAGGCGCTCTCGTCCACCACCACCCAGATGCCGCGTCGCGCGGCCTCCGTCACGATGTCGCGCAGCACCGAGAGGTTCGTGCGCTCGCCGGGCTCCACCGTCAGCAGCACGGCCTTCACGTCGAAGGCGGTGAGCAGGCGGCGGATCTCCCCCAGCGCGTTGTGCGTCACCGTGGCGCGCACCCCCGCCTTGTCCAGCGCGCGGGCGTAGAGCGGGTGCAGGCTGCGCGACACCAGCACCGTGTCACCGGGGTCGCACGTGGCGAGCAGCAGCGAATAGACGGCCTGCTCGCGCTCGGGCGCGACGAACAGGGAGTCCTCCGACAGGCGCAGTCCGAAGTGGCGGTCCAGGTAGCGGGCCACCAGCCGACGGAAGGACGCATCCCCCGCCTCATGCGCATAGGGCAGGTGCGGCGACTGCGACAGCCGCTCCGCGAGCGCCGTGACGAAGCCGAGCTGTTCGGCGGACGCGGTGCCCAGGTCCAGTTCCTCCTGGAGCGACGCGATGCCCAGCGTGCGCAGGGCGGCGCGCAGGGCCAGCGTCTCGCGGGGCAGCGACAGGTGCGCTTCCCACACGGCCACTTCGTGCCAGATGGGATGGCCGGACTGGAGCCACCCGAGCGCCGTCGCCGCGCGCAGCGGCTCCGGGCTGTGGGCCTCCATGAAGAACTCGAACTCGCGACCGGTGCGCTGCTCCAGGGACACCAGCGGACGGATGTCCGTGTCCGCCGCCTGCATCACGCGGCGGGCCACGCGCACGCGGGTGGTGAAGCCGCGCCGGGTGAACATGCGCGCGATGATGGCGCGGCCTGGACGGCCCGCGAGGTTCAGCAACAACCGCCCGCCAGGGTGGAGTCGCTCCGGGGCTTCGTCCAACAGCCGCGCGATGAGGCCCAGGCCGAAGTGGTCCTCGTAGACGTTCTGGAGCGAGGTGTAGTTGGACAGATCGAGCAGGGCCTGCTCATCCGCCTGTGCAAGTTCGGCCGGCAGCTCATCGCCGCGCAGCACCTGCGGAATGCAGCCGACGATGAAGTCCCAGTCGGGCTTCTGGGGAAGGCCGCGCAGCAGGTCGCTCTCCCCGAAGGACAGCCGCGACACGAGCTGTTCGTCGCCGTTGAGCCACGCGTTGCAGAGGCCCACGGCGGGGGACTGTGGATTGAGGTCCAGGCCGCGGATGCGCGCGAGGCCGGTGAACTTCGCGAGCGCGATGCAGATCCACCCGGAGCCCGCGCCCACCTCCACCAGATGCTTGCCGGCGTACTCGTCCAGCGGGACCTTGAGCAGGCCCTCCAGGAAGGTGAAGGCCCACGCCTCGGGCGCGAAGATGGACGGTGGGATGAGCAACTCCAACCGCTCCTGGGACGCGCCCACGGCGACGACCACCGACGCGAGGCGCAGCGGTGCGCCCTCCGGTTTGTCGCGCGACAGCTCCGCCAGCGCCCGAAGCTCCACCAGCGCGTGGGCCCGCGTCTCCGGTTGGCTCAGCGCCTCTGCGAGCGAGCGAAGCTGGAGGAAGGCTTCACGGGGAGACGCGGGATAGGTGGCCATGGCGCGCGCGACTGTCCGGGCCCGGGTGTCCCCTGTCAACGACGGTCGCGCGACGCGCCTCGTCATCACGAGGGTGCCGCAGGAGGCCGGACAGTAGGATGCGGCGACATGAGCCCGAAGCGACTTCCAGAACAGGTCATGGAAGCACTCCTGAACTTCCTGGCGGAGGAGCCTGACTTGCGCGTGGGGCAGGCGATCGCCATCGCCTCCAGCCAACTGACGGGGCGGTGCGATCCCTTCTCGATCGAGGACGAGCAGATGATCAGGGCCCTGCTGAAACTGACCGCGGAATCCCGGGCGAGACGGGCCTCCCGCTGAAGCGCCAACCCTCCACATTGCGACAGTCGGTGCACGGGCGCGCGCGCCTCCTGGAGCGGGTGGTTATTTTCGAGCGCCTCCTTCCCCCTCCGGAGCCCACCCCATGAAGTTCAATCCCTACGACGCCCTGCCGAAGGTGCCCTCCTTCACCGTCACCAGCACCGACGTGCGCGACGGTGAGACGCTGTCCACCGCGCAGCTCAGCGGCATCTTCGGCGCGGGTGGCAAGGACGTGTCGCCGCAGTTGTCCTGGAGCGGCTTCCCGGAGGGCACGAAGAGCTTCGTCGTCACCGTCTACGACCCGGACGCGCCCACCGCGAGCGGCTTCTGGCACTGGGCCGTCGTCAACCTGCCCCGCTCCACCACCAGCCTCCCCACCGACGCGGGCTCCGAGGACGGAAAGAAGCTGCCCTCCGGCGCCTTCCAGTTGCGCAACGACGGCGGCATCGCCCGCTACATCGGCGCCGCGCCCCCGCCGGGCCATGGCGCGCACCGCTACTTCATCGTCGTGCACGCCGTGGACGTGGAGTCGCTCGACGTCCAGAAGGATGCGTCGCCCGGCCTGCTGGGCTTCAACCTGTTCAGCCACACGCTCGCGCGCGCGACGCTCGTCGGCACGTACGGTCGCTGAAGTCCTCCGCTTCCGCGTCGGAGTCCTCAGCCCTCCGACGCGGCCGTGGGGAAGAAGGGTTCGGTCAGGCCCGCCTCCCAGTTCCCGGAGAACCCGGGTCCTCCGTGGGGCCGTCGATGAGGCGCGGACTGCCTACGCGGCCTGCGGCGGCAGTTGGAGCGTCGGCGCCACGATGCGCGCCAGTTGCGGCATCCGCCCGTGCTTGCACTCCACCAGGAAGCCGTGGAGCAGCTCCGCGGACAGGCCGTGCAGCATCAACCGGAAGCCCGCGCGCATCGTCGTCAGGGGCACCAGCGGGTGGCGGTTGTTCACCAGCGCCACCAGCCCCGGCGCCTGGAGCAGCGTCGCGACGTAGATGGCGATGGTCTCATCCAACTGCAACGAATTGCTCGCGCGCCAGAAGTCCCGGTCCGTCAGGAACAACTGATACATCGGCGTGAAGATCTCGATGGCGGATTGCAGGTCCAGGAAGTTCGTCCACCCGTTGGGCATCTCCTGGATGGGGAACTCGTCCGACACCCCGCTGAAGTCCAACTTCGCCGGCGGTGACAGCGTGCGCCCCTGGTCCCGCAGGGCACGGCTCAGCCGGATGACGAAGTTGTAGAGGTTCAGGTCGTGGTTCAGGAAGATCTCATCCTTGACGTGCACCAGCTCCGTCGGACGGATGGGATTGGTGGGCACGTTCAGTTCCGACGCGTTGCGCGCGATGAAGTCCAGGATCTCCGAGCCCACGTGGAAGTGCCGCAGGATGAGGTAGTTGGCCTCCGGGCTCACCCACGTCTTCAGCCCCCACGCCAGCAGCCGGTGCAGCACCTTCGAGGACGTGAAGCCGTTGGGCACGAAGATCTTCATGCACTGGAAGAGGATGATGCACAGCCGCGCGATGGGGCGGACCACCGGCAGCATGAACTGCCGCGCCCGGGAGCGCTGATCCACCAGCATCGCCGCCTTGGTGCGCTCGTGCATCGGCAGGCTGCGGTCCAGGAACAGCGCGACCCAGGGGTCGGGATCCCTGGGGTCGTGCGGTTCGCTGTTCAGCAGTTCGACGGGATCCATGGCTCACCGGGACACGGGGACGGAAATGGGGCCCGACGGCGCCGGTCGGTGCATGCGCGCTTCGATGTCCGCCGGAGCCGGAACACGCAGGTCGCTGGCGAGCCCCAGCCGCTCGAACAATCGCAGCACGTGCCAGATGAAGTCGAACTGTCCCGGCAACAATCCGTGCCGCGCGCTCGACGGGAAGCTGTGGTGGTTCGCGTGCCACCCCTCGCCCAGCGTGAACCACCCCATGAACACGCCGTTGCGCGCCTGGTGCACCTCCGCGTACGGCCGCTCGCCCCAGAGGTGCGCCACGCTGTCGATGGCGTCCCCCAGGTTGAAGATGACCACCAGCATGCCCCAGGCCGCCGCCACCCCCACCGGCCCGAAGAGCGCCTGACCGCCCCCCACCAGGGCCAGCA
>SECN01000396.1 GCA_004173515.1 Myxococcaceae bacterium
GGTGACGAGGACGAGCAGCCCCTCAACGAGATGATGCAGACCATCGCCTCCAGCCGGAACCGCAACACCGACGGCACGCTGGCGCGCGTGGTGAAGGCCCTGGGCAAGCTGCGCGAGGAGCCGGACTCCTTCGGCGAGTGCGAGGAGTGCGGCGACGAGATTCCCCTGGGCCGCCTCAAGGCCATGCCCTACGCGGAGTTCTGCGTCACGTGCCAGGGCAACAAGGACGGGCCCAAGGGCCCCGTGCGCCGCAAGCACCTCACCGACTACGACGGCTGAACCGCAACCCCACGCGCGCACGGTCGTCCCGGCGGTGCGCGCCCCCTTCCTCTCAACGACTCGAGGCGACGCGCGATGGACACCACCGGACTCAGGGAGCGGGCGGAGGCGTGGCGCAAGGCGGATCCGGATCCGGAGACCCAGACGGAGCTGGCCCAGGTGCTCGCGAAGTCGGACTGGGCGGACCTGGCGGACCGCTTCGCGCAGGACCTGGAGTTCGGCACCGCGGGCCTGCGCGGCGTGCTGGGCGCCGGCCCCAACCGGATGAACCGCGCCGTCGTGCGGCGCACCACCGCGGGCTTCGCGCGCTACCTCAAGGCCACCGTGCCGGACGTCACCACGCGCGGCGTGGTGGTGGGCCGGGACGCCCGGCGGTTGAGCAGGGAATTGGCGGAGGACGCCGCCGCCGTGTTCGCCGCGGAGGGCATCCCCGCGCACGTCTTCCCGGAGCCCGTGCCCACGCCCGTCACCGCGTTCGCCGTGCTGCACCTGAACGCCGCCGCCGCGGTGATGGTGACCGCCAGCCACAACCCGCCCGAGTACAACGGCTACAAGGTCTACTGGGGCAACGGCGCGCAGATCGTCCCCCCGCAGGACGTGGGCATCGCGGACGCCATCGCGAAGGTGGAGCCCGCCAACCAGGTGCCGCTGCTCACCCCCGCCGAAGGCCGCGCGAAGGGCCTGTGGCGCGACCTTTCGGAGGACGTGGGCAACGCGTACCTGCGCGCCATCCTGGACCTGCGCCTGTACCGGAAGGGCAGCGACACGCTGTCGCTGGTCTACACCGCCATGCACGGCGTGGGCGGCCCGTGGGCGGTGCTCGCGCTGAAGGAGGCGGGCTTCCCGCGCGTGACGCCGGTCGCGGAGCAGCAGCAGCCCGACGGGCGCTTTCCCACCGTGCGCTTCCCCAACCCGGAGGAGCCCGGCGCCATGGACCTGTCCATCGCCACCGCCGAGCGCGTGAAGGCGGACGTGGTGCTCGCCAACGACCCGGACGCGGACCGGCTGGCGGTGATGGCGCGCGACGCGTCCGGGAAGCTGCGCCTGCTCACCGGCAACGAGGTGGGCGTGCTGCTGGGCCACTACGTGCTCACGCAGGGGACGAAGCGCGGGCGCCCGCACGTCGTCACCACCATCGTGTCGTCCACGCAGTTGGGCGAAATCGCGCGTGGGCTGGACGCCGCGTACGACGAGGTCCTCACCGGCTTCAAGTGGATCGCCAACCGCGCGCTGGAGCGCTCGAAGCAGGAGGGCACGCAGTTCGTCTTCGGCTACGAGGAGGCGCTCGGCTACACCGTGGGCACCGCGACGCGCGACAAGGACGGCGTGGGCGCGGCGCTGGTGGTCGCGGACATGGCCGCCTGGTGCGAGGCCCGCGGTACCCACCTGCTGGGTTACCTGGAGGAGATCCAGCGCACCTTCGGCCTCCATGTGGGCGCCCAGCGCAACGTCACGCTGCCCGGGGCGGCCGGGGCCCAGACCATCCGCGCCATCATGCAGGCCTTCCGCGCCTCACCGCCGGAGCGCATCGGAGGCACCCGCGTGAGCGCCGTGCGCGACTACCAGAAGGGCGAGGGTGGCCTGCCCCCGTCCAACGTCGTCGCCTTCGCACTGGAGGGCGGGGGGCGCGTCACCCTGCGCCCCTCCGGCACCGAGCCGAAGATCAAATACTACTTCGAGCACAAGGAGACGCCCGCCCCCGGCGAGCCGCTCCCCCAGGCCCGGGAGCGCGCGGAGGCGAAGCTGTCCGCCCTCATCGACGCGTTCCTCGTCCTCGCCCGCGAGCGCGGCCAGCCCGCCTGAGCTGTTTGAAACCCTGAGTCCTGAATCACCCTTCAACTCCGGGCCGCGCGTCCTGCGTGGCGGCCCTTCGCAGAAAGGAACCGCGTGAAGCGCTTCATTCCTGGTTTCCTCCTCACCGTGCTCCTGGCCGTTCCCGGCACCGCGCTGGCGCAGCGCGGCGGGCAGGGCTGGTCCGTGCTGGCCGCGGACACCGTGGGCGCGGGCAAGAACGTGTTCACCGGGCAGATTGGCTACCCGGGCCTGTCGCTGGGCCTGTTGCACGGCGGCTCGGACAAGGTCGACATCGGCGGCAAGTTCTCCTTCAACTGGGGCCGCGAGGGCCTGGTGGACGCGACGGACGCGGGCCTCAAGCTCCAGCTCTGGCTGCGGGTGATGCTGGCCAAGACGTCCAACGTGTCCTTCGCGCTCACCTTCCAGCCGGGCCCGTTCGTCTACTTCCCGCGCAACAACACGGCCTTCGGCATGGCGCTGCCGGTGGCGTTCGTGGTGGGGATTCCCGTCGGCAGCGCGCTGACGCTCAACGCCGGCATCGACATCCCGTTCAACGTCTACATCGGCGAAGGCATCGGGCCGGTCATCCCCATCCTCTTCGGAGGCGGCCTGGAGTACTTCGTCAACAACCAGTTCAACGTGAACTTCAACCTGAGGCTGGGGCCGTCCATCTTCCCCCGCTTCGACGACAGCGCCTTCACCATGGAAGCGCTGGCGGGCGTGGCCTACCGCTTCTAGTCCCAGCGGGCTCGAGGACTCGGACGGGGGAGCTGCTTCCCCCGCCCGGACCGGGCGCTGGCTACCAGGACGACGTCTGCTCGGGCAGCTCCACCGTGAAGGTGCTGCCCAGGTTGACGCGGCTCTTCACGGACAGCTTGCCGCCCATGCACTCCACCAGGGTGCGCGCCACCGTGAGGCCCAGGCCCACGCTCTTCTCCGGGGCCTTGGTCGTGTAGTACGGCGAGAAGATGGCCTGCAGCTCGTCCTCGAAGATGCCGATGCCGGTGTCCTTGACGAACAGCTGGGGCCCGAAGTCCCCGAACATGTCCGGCATCTCCACGCCCACGTGCACGAGGCGCGGACGGTCCTTCACGTCCTCCACCGCGTCCACCGCGTTGCAGATGAGCTCCGTCACCACCTGCTCCAGCTGACGGCGGTTGAAGACGACCGCGATGGGGTCCTCCGGGAGGATCACCCGGACGTCCGCGCGGCCCAGCCGGCCGTCGGCGCGCAGGTGGGACACCACCTCCGGCAGCAGCTCGCGCAGGTCGAAGCGCTGGGTGTCCTTGGGGTTGGAGGGCCCCAGCGACAGCAGGTGCTGGCCGTGCAGGCGCATCTGCTCCCCGGCGACGCCCAGCTTGAGCAGCTCCTCCGGGTCCGGCGGCAGCCCTTCCGCCGCGCGGGCGCGCACATGCGCCAGCGCCCGGTGCAGGCCCACGCCCAACTGGCCCATCTGCGTCGCCACGTCCGCGGCGAGCGTGCCCACGCGGGCCAGGCGCTCCATGCGCACCCAGCGCGTGCGCGGGTCCTGGAGCACTTCCTGGATGCCGCCCTGCTCGCGGTGCGCCTTGAGCTCCAGCAGGGTGTGGACGCGGACCTTCAGCTCCATCGGATCCAACGGCTCGGTCGTCAACAAGTCGTCCACACCTGCCTCCATCACCTCACGTCGCGTCTGGCGGTCCGCGGAAGGGGTGAGCATGAGAATCGGGAGCTGCGGATGGGTCATCTCCTGGCGGAAGCGCCGGAACGCGGCCAGGCCCACCGTGCGGGCCTGCCCCACGTCCAGCAGCACCAGGTCGGCGGACTGGCGGGACACCGCCTCCAGCGCGGCCGTCGTTCCCCGGGCGCGCATCACGTCGTAGCCCGCGGGCGTCAGGATGGAGCGCACCCGCTCCGCGTCGCCCGCGTCCATGTCCACCGCGAGCACCCGCGGCCGGTGATGTGACGTCGAGCCCACAGCCGTCGTCTCCATTCACGCCACCCCGACCTGGAAACCGGCCCCGAACACCATTTCGGGACCGGAGGAATGCTTCATGACCCCGACCAGGGCCACCCGCCGCGCCTGCTCGCTGATCCATCCGCAATCCGACATGCGCGTACTCTCATGCCAGCGGCGTGCCGGACGTCCACCAGATGGCAGATCAGCCCACCCTGTAATTCTCCGGAAAGGCGGTCCAATAAGGACGGGGGTTTGGCGGAGCCCGCGAGCACCACCTGACGCAACAGGGCAGGTTGGCGCTTCAGATTTGCTGAGTCGCGGTTGACCAAAAGTCGAAATGGACCCGGGTGTGAAGTTACCCCGCTCCCTCTCAAAATGGCCTACCGGGACTCCTGCTCGTAGGGGGTGCCCAGCGCTGCGGGGGCGTGGCCGCGCTGGCCCTGGAGGGCGAGGACGAGGAGGGTCAACAGGTAGGGCAGGGCGAGGAGGAAGCCCTGGGGCACCAGTTCGAGCAGCCAGGGGGCGCTCGACGCCAGCCCGATGCGCAGCGCGTTACCGAAGGCGAAGAAGAGCGCGGCGGCGAAGGCACCCAGGGGGGTCCACCGGCCGAACACCATGGCGGCCAGGGCCATGAAGCCCAGGCCGGCGGGGGTGTGCTGTTCGAAGCGGTCCAAGACGGCTGTGGACAGCACCGCGCCGCCCAGGCCCGCCATCAGCCCTCCGCCCAGCACGGCGGCCCACCGCAGGCCGGACACGGACAGCCCCAGCGTGGCCACGGCGTGCGGCTTGTCGCCCACGGCGCGCAGCCGCAGGCCCAGGGGCGTGCGCGACAGCAGCAGGTGGAAGGCGAAGGGCAGGGTGAGGGCCAGGTACGTGGGCGCCGCGTGGCCGACCAGCGCGCCCAGGAGCGGCACGTGGGCCAGCGCCGGGACGTTCCAGCGCGACAGTTGGGTGATGGCGGGCGTGCCGTTGGGGCCGAAGAGGGACTCCAGCAGGAAGGTGCCTCCCGCCATGGCCACCAGGTTGAGGGCCATGCCGGAGACGACCTGATCCGAGCGCCAGCGGATGCTCAGGAAACCGTGCACCGCCGCGAGGCCCGCGCCCGCGACCATGCCCACCAGCACGGCGAGCGGGGTGGGCATCACGAGCGCCGCCACGGCCGCGCAGAAGGCGCCCGTGCGCATCATGCCCTCCACGCCCACGCTCACCACGCCGGCGCGCTCGGACAGCATGGCGCCCAGCGCGGCGAACACCAGCGCGGGGGCCGCGTCCAGGGTGGAGAAGAGCAGCGAGTGGAGCACCTCAAGCACGGGGCACCTCCACCGCGGCCTGCCGCGCGCGACGCCGGTCCAGCAGGGCCAGCCACACCATCCGGCCGGCGACGAAGAGCAGCGCGAAGCCCTGGATGAGCTCCGGGAAGCTCTTGTGCACGCCCAGCAACTGCATGCGCGTGCCACCCGCGCGCAGGATGCCGAAGACGGCCGCGGACACCGCCGCGCCCAGGGGGTGGTTGTTGCCGATGAGCGCGATGGCGATGCCGTCGAAGCCGTACGGCGCGCCCAGCGTGCCCGGGTAGCGGCCTTCCGTGCCCAGCACCAGCACCGCGCCCGCGAGCCCCGCCAGCGCGCCCGCGAGCGCCATGGCCCCGCCCGCGCGCCACAGGGTGGGGATGCCCGCCGCGCGCGCTGCTTCCGGGGTGAGGCCCACGGCGCGGGTCTCGTAGCCGGAGTTGGTCCGCGCAAGCCACACCCAGACGGTCAGCGCGCACACCAGCGCCAGGGGGAAGCCCAGGTTGAGGCGCGAGCTGTCGCCCAGGAGCCGGGGAAGCTGCGCGGTGGAGAGGATTTCGGCGGTGCCGGTGATGGAGGACTGGTGCCCTTCGGCCACGGCGCGCAGCGGTCCGATGACCAGCCAGTTGTCCACCAGGCTCACCGCCACCCAGTTGAGCATGATGGTGGAGATGACCTCGTGCACTCCGCGCTTGAGCTTGAGGATGCCGGCGATGCTCGACCACACGGCGCCCGCCGCCGCCGCCGCGAGCAGGGCCAGGGGCACGTGCAGCACGGTGGGCAGGGACACGTGCGCGCCGACGAGCGCGGCGGCCAGGGCGCCCCAGATCATCTGACCCTGCGCGCCGATGTTGAACAGGCCCACCTTGAACGCGACCGCCACGGACAGGCCGGTGAGGGTGAGCAGCGCGGCCTTCATCGCGGCCTCGCCCAGGGGGCGCAGCACGGTGTTGGCGTTGCCGCCGTCCAGGAACGCGGGCCAGTTGCCCACGCCGCCCCAGAGCATCTGGAGGTAGGCGCGCGTGGCGGTGTCCGCGTCGCGCGTCAGGGCGATGGTGAGCCAGCACACCGCGAGCGCCAGCAGCACGGAGAGCACCGACGGCAGCACCTGCCGCGTCCGCTCACCCATGGTCCGGCTCCGCGCCCAGCATGCGGCGGCCCAGCTGGGCCACCGCGCCAATGTCCAGTCCGCGCGTGGGCTGCACCACGACGAGCAGCTTCGGATCCGCGTCCAGCTCGCGCGCCACGACGACCTTCTGCTGGTTGCCGCCGGACAGCGCCTGGAGCTTCACCGTCGGGTCGGGCGGGCGCACGTCGTAGGTGGTCAGCAACTGGTTCGCGCGCTCGCGGCGCCCCTTGAAGTCCACCCAGGGGCCACTCGCGAAGGGCGGCTGGCGGTGCCGGCCCAGCGCCACGTTCTCCTCCACGGTCATCGCCTTCACCACGGCGCGCGCGAGCCGGTCCTCGGGGACGTGGCCCACGCCGCGCGCCTTGGCCCGAGCGGGGGTGAGGTCCGCGAGCGGGCCGCCGAGCAGCGTGCCTCCTCCGCCGTCGAGGGCGCGCAGGCCGGTGAGCACTTCGGCCAGTTCGCGCTGCCCGTTGCCGTCCACCCCGGCGATGCCGACGATTTCGCCTGCGTGCACGGTGAGGCTCACGCCCTGGAGCGCGGGACGGCCATTGTCTCCCTTCGCCCGCAGGTCCTTCGCTTCGAGGACGACAGGGCCGGAGGGAGCAAGGCCCGTGTTGTCGTGCCTTGCATCGGGCCCGACGGATCCGGGCGGCGGGAAGCCCGCATGCGTGCTCTTTGCATCGGGCACGAGGGGACTGGACGCGTGGGTGTTCGCGGCGGTGCCCGTCCCAGAAGCTCCGGACGTCAAGGGCACGCCGGTCAGCGCCGCGCCGCGTGAGCCCTCACCCACCATCAGCGAGGCCAGCGCGGAGACGGTCGTCTCGGAGGCGCGCACCTCGGCCACGGTGCGGCCCCGGCGCATCACCGCCACGCGGTCCGCCACGCCCAGCACCTCCTTGAGCTTGTGGCTGATCAGCACCACCGTGCGCCCCTGCTTCACGAGCCCGCGCATCACCTGCGCCAGCTCGTCCGACTCCTGGGGCGTGAGCACCGCCGTGGGCTCATCCAGGATGAGCACCTGCGCGCCCCGGTGCAGCGCCTTGACGATCTCCACCTTCTGCTGCGATCCCACCGTGAGCGTGTCCACGCGCGCCCGGGGATCCAACTGGAAGCCGAAGCGCTTCGCCGTGGCCGCGACCTCGTCACAGGCCCGGTCCAGGTCCAACAGGCCGCGCTTCGTGGGCTCGCGGCCCAGCACCACGTTCTCCGCCACCGTCAGCGTGGGCACGAGCATGAAGTGCTGGTGCACCATGCCGATGCCCCTCGCGATGGCGTCGCGCGGGCTCTTGAGCCGCACGGGCTTGCCGTCCATCAGGAACGTGCCCGCGTCCGGGTGGTACAGCCCGTACAGCACGTTCATCAGGCTGGACTTGCCCGCGCCGTTCTCGCCCACCACCGCGAGCAGCTCGCCCGGGACGATGTCCAGCGACGCGTCCTCCAGGGACACGCACGACCCGAAGCGCTTGGCGATGTGCTGGAGGGAGATCAGGGCGCGGCGACCTGGAACGAGGCCAGCTCCGCGGCCGTGCCCGGCACCGTGAGCTTCCCGGCGAGGATCTGCTGGCGCAGCGCCTCCACCTTCTGGAGCGCCTCCGCCTTGCCCGGGAAGTCCACGCGCACGTCGGCCATGCCCACGCCGTTCTCCTTCAAGCCCAGCACCTGCTCGCCGGACGTCAGCTTGCCGTCCACCAGATCCTTCGCCGCCTGGTACACGGCCAGGTCGCTGTGCTTCACCATCGACGTGAGGATGGCGTCCGGCGCCAGGTGCGACTGGTCGGAGTCCACGCCGATGGCGAACACCGTCTTGCCCGTCGCGCGCGCTTCCTTCACCGCCTGGATGACGCCCAGGCCGTCCGTGCCCGCCGCGTGGAAGATGACGTCCGCGCCCTTGGCGATGAGGTCCTGCGCCACCTCCTTGCCCGCCGACACGCTGTTGAAGCTGCCCGTGTACACGGCCATCAGCGCG
>SECN01000397.1 GCA_004173515.1 Myxococcaceae bacterium
AACATTCGCGGGCGTCCCGGCCCGGTGCTCGGCCGCGAGCAGGGCGAAGAGGGCCGCCTCCTTGGCCTCCTCGGGGAAGCCGAGCACGTCCAGCCGCTCCAGGGGCACCGGGGCCAGCCGCGCCTTGAGGTCCTCCATCAGCGCCGGATTCCGCGTCCCGCCACCGGAGATGTACACCGCTTCCAGGCGGGGAAAGCGGGGGTACACCCAGGTCTCGAAGGCCCGGGCGGTGGCCTCCACGGTGAAGGCCCTGGCGGTGGCCATCAGGTCGTGGGGGCGCTCCGGGGCCGCCGCCCAGAGGCGGTCCACCAGCGGCTCCCCGAAGCCCTCGCGGCCGGCGCTGCGGGGCGGAGGCCGCGCGAGGAACGGATGGGCGAGCAGCTCCTCCAGGAGCGCGGGAATCACCCGCCCCCGGGACGACAGGCTCCCGTCGCGGTCGCACCCCAGCCGTCCGTCCGTCATCCGGCGCGCCAGCCCGTCCAGCACCATGTTGGCGGGCCCGGTGTCGAACGCGAGCGTGTTTTCCATGCGAGCGCCCACCACGCTCAGGTTGCCGATGCCGCCCAGGTTGAGGAACGCTCGCGTGGCGTCGGGCTGCTCGCGATTGCGGAAGACGGCCCAGTCCAGGTAGGGCACCAGCGGCGCGCCCTGGCCGCCCACGGCCATGTCCCGGGTGCGGAAGTCGCTGACGACGGGCAGGCCGGTGCGCTCGGCGATGACGGAGGCCTCTCCAATCTGCAGCGTGGAGGGCGTGGAGGACAGGTCCGAAGGCAGGTGGGCCATCGTCTGTCCGTGCGAGCCGACGACGTGCACGTCCCCGGGGGCCACGCCCGCGCGCGCGAGGACGGCGAGGACCGCCTCCGCGAACTGTTCGCCCAACTCGAAGTTGAGCGCGCACAGGCTCCGGGCGTCCTGGGGGCCCAGCACGCGCGCGACCAGGTCCGGCGCGAAGGGGCGCGAGACGTGGGCCAGGAGCTTGAGCGTCACGTCCGCGCCGGAGCCCTCCACGCGGCACAGCGCGGCCTCCGCCGCGTCCACGCTGGTGCCGGACAGCACGCCCACGCACAGCCGGGGCGGCAGCAACGCGGAGGTCGGTGGGGTGGGGCGCATGCCTCCAAGTCTAAAGCCCTGCTCCCACGCTCGCCGGACCCCAGCCCCGCGGGCCCCCCCGGTGTTCAGGACCGACGTCGCCGGGGACTCCTTCCGCTCACCTGGGACGCGGGTGTCCGCCCGGGCACAGGCGGGGCGAGCGCCCGCAGGCCCCCGTCCTCCAGCCTGCGCCGCGCCTGGGCAGGCGACAGCCCGGTGAAGTGCATGGCCAGCGCCAGCTTCACGCTGTCCCCCGCCTCAGCCAGCAGCACCTGGGCGCGGGTGGCGGGCAGGTCCGTCAGCTCCGCCACCATGCGCGCCGCGCGGGCCCGGAGCTTCGCGTTCGTCGGGCGCACGTCCACCATGCGCCCCCGGTACACCTTGCCCAGCGCCACGAAGGCCGCCGTGGTGAGCGCGTTGAGCACCAGCTTCGTCGCCGTGCCCGCCTTGAGCCGCGTGGAGCCCGCCACCACCTCCGGCCCGGTGCGCGCCAGCACCACCGTGTCCGCCTTCATGGCCTTGCCGGGCGGGTTGCAGCACACCAGCACCGTGTGCGCCCCCCGGCGGCGGGCTTCGTCCAGCGCGCCCCGGACGTAGGGCGTGGACGCGCTGGCGGAGATGCCGCACACCACGTCGCGCGCTGTCGCCCGGAAGGCGCGCACCGCCCGCGCACCCGCCTGGACGTCGTCCTCGGCGCCCTCCACGGCGCGCGTCAGGGCCCGCTTGCCTCCGGCGATGGCCGCCTGGACCCAGGTGGAGGGCACGCCGAAGGTGGGGGGGCACTCGCTGGCATCGAGCACGCCGAGCCGTCCGCTGGTGCCGGCGCCCACGTAGAGCAGCCTGCCTCCGACGCGCAACGCTTCCGCCACGGTCCGGGCCGCCGCCGAGATGGCCGGCAGGGCCTCGCGCACCGAGCGAAGGGCGATCAGGTCTTCTTGATGCAACCGTCGGACGACCGCCTCGACAGGGAGGAGGTCCAGATCATCCGCGCGGGGGTGGAGCCGTTCGGGTCTTGTTGTTCGCGTGGCTGACGTTGTTACCCACCAGCGGACGCTTCCCACAGAGGTCGCACTTCCACGCCATGACTGCTAACTCCTTGAAAACTGGGGCGTTCTACGGCAGCCCATAAAAGAGCGGCGGAACCTACCAGAAACAGTCCGAAAATCCAGCCGGATCCGTGACGGAAAACCTATCCCTTGAGGGGATCCTTCTTCTTCAACATCTCCTGCACCAGCTTCGCGGCCCGCATTCCGGCCAGCAGCTCGCCTTCCAGGCCCAGTCCGGGCAGCACCTCGCGGCCCGCCAGGATCACGTTCTTGGCCGGGGTGCGCTGCTTCAACCCCGTCACGCCCAGGAAGGCTTCCGACTCGAAGCTGTAGAGGGGGTGGGGCATGAGGCGGCTGCCGCGCACTCCCCCGGCGTCCAGGTAGGGGGCCGAGCGCAGCGCGCGGTGCTGCTTCGTGAAGGGCATCAGGCGGTCCAGGTGGTCGTCGATCTTCGACGCCAGGGCCTGGAGGTGCTCCTCGCCCAGCTCGCGCGCGGAGGCCGGGACGAAGGCGCCCGCGCACACCACGCGCACCCCCTCCACGTCCCGGGTGTTGCCCGACGTGGTGGTGCGCGCCGGGTGCTGCTGCACGAGCATGGGGCCCAGCTCCGGGTCCTGCGTGTCCACCAGCACCAGCTCGCCCATGCCGCGCGGGAGCGCCGACTCCGGCACCACCCAGTTGACGCTGAAGAGCAGGGACTTGGTGTTGGACTGGTCCAGGTGCTCCAGCAGGCCCCGGTGGTGCTTCTTGTCCGTCACCAGCCGGCGGAGGGCGCCGGAGTCCGTGGCCGTCACCAGGCAGGAGGCCCGGTAGAGCGTGTCCGAGCGCACCAGCTTCACGCCCGCGAACTTGCTGCCGTCGAACGCCAGCTCCTCCACGATGAAGCCCGCCGGGTTGTCGCGGCCCAGCACGTCCCCGCCCAGCTCCGCCAGCCGCCGGGTGAGGACATCGCGCAGGGCGTCCATGCCGCCGGGGTAGGTGGAGGGCGCGGCGAGCACCTGGGACAGGGCCCGGGTGAGGGCCAGGGGCGCGGTGGGCTTCTCCAGGTGCACCACGAAGGGGAGCAGGCCGCGCACCAGCGACAGCGCGGGGTCCTCGCTGGCGAGCCGGGGTGTGGCCTCCAGGCCTGGGTGCTCCTTCATGAGGCCCTTGAGCTTCCAGCCCTCGAAGAAGCCGTCGGGGGGAAGCTGGGGGCCCGTCTTGAAGAAGGCGTCGGTGGCCTCGTGCTGGGCGGCGCTGCCGGCCAGGGCGCCCTGGATGCCTTCGCCCGCTTCTCCGAACTCGCGCGTCAGCTCCGAGCGGCGGCGCGCGGCGTCCGTGGTCAGGTCCACGCGGTGCTTCGGCAGGACGAGCTGGAGTTCGGGGGCGTGGGGGCGCATCGCCCGGCCGATGACGGTGGACAGGCCCAGCTCGGAGAGGGCCTCCTCCACCGCGGGCATCGCCTTGAGGGGCGGCGCGACGAAGGGGGCGTAGGGCAGCACGAAGCCGTCGTGCTCGTAGCCGGGGCCCATGCCGTCGTGCTCCACCAGCAACACGCGGTGGTTGCGCTTCGCCAGGAGCGCGGCGGCGAGCGCGCCTCCGACCTGGCTGCCCAGCACGATGACGTCGTACACGTGCCGGGACGGGCCCGAGGGGAGCTTGAGCTGTTTGGCGGCGGACGTCGACATGGCCGCCGAACACTACACAACGGATTCGCGTCTGGCGCCCTTTTGGCGCGTTGGTTTCAGTCCGGGGGGCGGGTCCGGACGGCCCGTCAGGGACGCGAAGAGAACAGCCGCGCCAGCAGCTCCGGGGGCAGCGTGTCGAAGTCCGCGGCGGTGTAGTGGGCGCCGGCCTTCTTCAAGAGCTCGGCCGTGGTGGTGGTGGTGATGCCCACGGTGACCATGCCGGCGGCGCGCGCGGACAGCACGCCGTTGATGGCGTCCTCGAAGGCCACGCACGCCTCCGGGGGCACCTTCAGCGCCTGGGCCGCCGCGAGGAAGATGTCCGGCGCGGGCTTGCCCCGCTTCACCTGTTCGGCGCCGACGACATGCGCGAACAGGGGCCGCACGGAGAGCCCGTCCAGCACCAGCTCGCGGTTGCCCTGGGGCGCGGCGGTGGCGACGGCCATGGGCACGCGCGCGTCGCGCAGGCGGTGCAGGAAGCCTTCCGCGCCCCGGTGCAGCGCGAGGTAGGGCCGGTAGATGGCGCGGTAGTGCGACTCCTTCTCCTCCGCGAGCGCGTCCAGCTCCGCGACGGACAGCGCGCGCCCCAGCAGCTCCGGGAAGATCTCCTCGTTCTTCTTGCCCGCGAACTCGTTCTGGAACCGCTCGGCGGTGAGGTCCTCCAGCCCGAGCTTCCGGGCGAGCGTCACCCAGGCGCGGTTGTGGAAGTCCATGTTGTCGACAAGCGTGCCGTCCATGTCGAAGACGGCGGCGCGCAGGGGGGCGGCTGCGGAGGTCATGTTCTTTCCAATACCGCTTCCAGCCGCCATGTCACCCCTGAATCTCCCGCGCGCGCACGTCCGGGCCTGATATCCCCTGAAGGCATGAGCGAGGACGTGCTGCTGGAGACGCGGGGAGCCGTGGGCCTTGTCACCCTCAACCGCCCGAAGGCGCTCAACGCGCTCTCGCTGGAGATGTGCCGCGCGCTGCATCCCCAACTGGATGCCTGGGCGGTGGATGAGGCCGTGAAGGCCGTGGTGATCCGGGGCGCGGGAGGCAGGGCGTTCTGCGCGGGAGGGGACGTGCGCGCGGTGGCCGGGTCGGTTGGCCGCACGGAAAGTGGAGCGTCGCTGTCGAGCGAGTTCTTCCGAGCGGAGTACGCGCTCAACCACCGCATCCATCACTTCCCGAAGCCCTTCATCGCGCTGGTGGATGGCATCTGCATGGGCGGTGGACTGGGGCTGTCGGTGCACGGTGGGTTCCGGGTCGTCACGGAGAAGCTGGTGCTCGCGATGCCGGAGACGGGCATCGGCATCTTCCCGGACGTGGGCGGTGGCTGGTTCCTGCCGCGCTTCCCGGGCGAGTCGGGCACGTACCTGGGGCTGACGGGCGCGCGGTGTGACGCGGCGGATGCCGTGTGGTTGGGCTACGCGACGCACCGGGTGGAGGCTTCGCGCCTGGATGAAGTCCTGAGCGCGCTGGTGGCCGCGGACTGGAGCGGCCTTGCGCACCACGTGGTGGCGCACGTGCTCGCGCTCTTCATCGCGGAGCCGGGGACGTCGTCACTGGAGGCCCTGGCGGACGTCATCCACCGGTGCTTCCAGGGCGACCGCGTGGAGGACATCCTCGCGGCGCTGGAGCGCGAGGGTTCGACGTGGGCCGAGGAGACGCGGGCCACGCTGCTGCGCATGTCGCCCACGAGCCTGAAGGTGACGCTGCGGCAGCTTCGTGAGGGACGCGGTCGCGACTACGACGCGATGGCGCGCGTGGAGTACCGGTTGAGCCAGGCGTTGACCGCGCGGCCAGACTTCCGGGAGGGCATTCGCGCCGTGCTGGTGGACAAGGATCAGAAGCCGCGCTGGAGCCCGGCCACGCTCGCGGAGGTGACGGACGCGGAGGTGGACGCGTGCTTCGCGCCGCGACCTGGGGATGAGTTGGTGTTGCCGGCGTTCGGTTGAGCGCGGCGGAGGACGGCTACAGGTCCTCGTCGCTCACGACGGTGCGTCCGTCCGCGCGCAGCAGCGCGGTCGTGATGCCTTCGCCTGGACGCAGCACGCCGGTGTCGTAGACGCGCTGGCTGCCGCACGAAGGGCTCTTCTCCTTCAGCAGGGCCCAGACGTCCACGCCCGTGCCTCCGGACAGGTCCACGGGAGGGCGGGGGATGCCCATGCCCGCCGCGGCCTCCGGACAGATGGGGACCACGGACTTGCCCTCCAGCGCCGCGAGCACCCGCTCCGAGCGCTGCGCGCGTCCGTCATACCGACACGCCTCGCCCAGCAGGCACGCACTCACCAGGACCACGGGCGCATCGCGCAGGGCCTGTCGTCGCGCGTCTTGGGGCGAAGCCTCTGGGGATACAGGGTCTGCGGACTCCAACGGCTTCACTTCGGGGCGCCCGGACTGCGCAGGGCGTTTCCATCTCCCGTCACGATGGCATCCACCCGCGTGCGCACCCCATCCAGCGTCACCGCGCCCGACACCGCCAGCCGCACGGCGAGCGGATACAGCCGGTGCTCCTCCGAGAGGATGCGCGCACTCAGGCTCGCTTCATCATCCTGCGGCAGCACCGGCACCGCCGCCTGCGCGATGATGGGCCCCGTGTCCGTGCCCGCGTCCACGTAGTGCACCGTGCACCCGGCCACCTTCACGCCGCGCTCCAGCGCCTGGCGCTGCGCATGCAACCCCGGGAACGCGGGCAGCAGGGAAGGGTGGATGTTCAGCACGCGCCCCGGGAAGTGCTTCAGGAAGTCCGCGCTCACCAGCCGCATGAAGCCCGCCAGGCACACCCACTCCACGCCCGCGTCGGCCAGCACGCCGCGCACCGCCGCCTCGAAGTCCGGCTTGGACGCGAAGCCCTTGGGGTCCACCACCTCCGCGCGCACGCCCGCCTTGCGCGCGCGCTCCAGCCCGTAGGCGGTGGGCATGTTGGACACCACGCACGCCACCTCGGCCGGGAAGTCCTCCTGCCCGGCCGCGTCGAGCAGCGCCTGGAGGTTGCTCCCGCCTCCGCTGATGAGCACCCCCAGCCGCGCCCGCTTCGCGCTCATGGATCGATGACCGCCGTGGCTTCGCCCTGGCCCGCTTCCACCCGGCCCACCTCGGACGCTTCCACGCCCCGGCCGCGCAGCACCTCCAGCGCCTGGGCCACGTCCTCCTTCGCCACCACGACGATGAGGCCCAGGCCCATGTTGAACGTGCTGAACATCTCGTCGCGCGCGACGTTCCCCGTCTTCGCGATGAGGTCGAAGATGGCCGGCTTCTTCCACGCCGACTCGCTCAGCACCGCGCGCGTCCCGTCCGGCAGGCACCGGGGCAGGTTGCCCGGGATGCCGCTGCCGGTGATGTGCGCCATGCCCTTCACCTTCACCGCCTGGCACAGCGCGAGCGCGTCCTTCACGTAGATGCGCGTGGGCTCCAGCAGCGCGTCGCCCAGCGGGCGGTCCAACCCCTGCGGCGTCACGTCCAGCGCCAGCTTCGCGTCGTCCAGCAGCACCTTGCGCGCCAGCGAGTAGCCGTTGCTATGCAGCCCCGACGACGTCAGGCCGATGAGCGCATCCCCCGGCTTCACCGTCTTGCCGTCGATGATGGCCGAGCGCTCCACCACGCCCACGCAGAAGCCCGCGACGTCGTACTCTCCGCGCGCGTAGAAGCCCGGCATCTCCGCCGTCTCCCCGCCCAACAGCGCGCACCCCGCCTGCTCGCAGCCGAGGGCGATGCCCTTCACCACCTCCGCCGCGGCGTCCACCTCCAGCTTGCCGGT
The DNA here is from genome assembly GCA_004173515.1 of Myxococcaceae bacterium. GTDB lineage: Bacteria > Myxococcota > Myxococcia > Myxococcales > Myxococcaceae > Corallococcus. The sequence continues at coordinate 7,539 of SECN01000397.1, forward strand.
GGCGAAGTAGTCCAGGAAGAACAGCGGCTCCGCGCCGCAGGTGAGGATGTCGTTCACCGACATGGCGACCAGGTCGATGCCCACCGTGTCATGGCGCCCCGCGAGGAAGGCCACCTTGAGCTTGGTGCCCACGCCGTCGGTGCCCGCCACCAGCACCGGCGCCTGGTACTTGCCGGGCGGCAGGGCGAACAGTCCGCCGAACCCACCCACCCCGGCCAACACCTCCGGGCGCGTGGTGCGCGCGGCATGGGGCTTGATCCGTTCGACGAACGCGTCGCCGGCCTCGATGTCTACGCCGCTCTGCTTATAGGTCGTTCCCACGGGCCGGCCTTGTATCCCTCCCACGGGGTCCTGTCTCGGGCCTCGGCGCCCCCGTGTCGGGTTTGCGGCGCGAGCGTGCCCCCCGGCATGAAGACCGTCCTGCCTCGCCACCGCGCGATATCGCTCTGGGATATTTGACCGGTGGGGTGGGGGCTGATTGACTCGTTGGCCAGATGGGCGCCGAGGAAACCCTCTTTCAAAGATTTGGCAAGGAGTTCCCCAAGGGCACCGAGCTCTTCCGTGAGGGAGAGATCGGCAAGGAGATGTTCGTCATCCAGTCGGGGAAGATAGCCATCTCCAAGCGCGTGCGCGACGTGGAGAAGGTCCTGGCGGTGCTGGGACCGGGCGAATTCTTCGGTGAGATGGCCATCATCTCCAACAAGCCCCGGAACGCCTCCGCCATCGTCCATGACGACGCGAAGCTGCTCGTCATCGACCCGAAAACCTTCGAGGCGATGATCCGCGGCAACGCGGAGATCGCCGTCAGGATGATCAAGAAGCTGGCCGAGCGCCTGTCGGAGGCGGACGCCCAGATTGAAAACCTGCTCCACGGGGACCCCGCAAGCCGCGTGGTCCACCAGATCCTCCAGGCCTGCCAGGCACGCGGCCGGCAGCAGGAGGAGGGCGTGGAGATCGACTTCGCGGTGCGGGAGATGCCCCGGCAGATCGGCGTGGGCGAGCCCGCCGTGCGCAGCATGTTGGACCGGATGGAGCGCGCGGGTCTCATCGAGCGCAGCGGTGACAGACTGACCGTGTATGACACGGCCCGGCTGCATGACTTCCTCAACTACCTCGAGATGAAGTGGAAGTTCGGAGACCTCTAGCGTGAAGCTGCAAGTCCTCGGGTGCCACGGCGGCGAGCTCCCCACGTGCAGAAGCACCTGCTTCCTCGTGGATGACGTGCTTGCGCTCGACGCGGGAGCACTCACCGGGACGCTGTCGCTGGAGCAGCTCTGCAAGGTCGACGACATCCTCGTCGGCCACAGCCACTTCGATCACGTGAAGGACCTGCCGCTCCTGGCCGACCTGGTCATCGGTCGGCGCGACAAGCCCGTCACCATCCATGCCTCCCGCGAGTGCGCCAGGGCGCTGCGCGAGAACATGTTCAACAACGCCCTGTGGCCGGACTTCACCCGCATCCCCACGCGCGCCAGGCCCGTCCTGGCCATCAAGACCTTCCGCGCCGGCAGCACCTTCCAGGTAGGCCCCTACACCGTGAAGAGCGTGCCGGTGAGCCACCCGGTGGAGTCCTGCGCCTTCATCATCTCCGACGGGAAGTCCTCCCTCGCGATGAGCGGCGACACCGGCCCCACCGACAAGCTGTGGAAGGCGCTCAACGCCACGAAGAACCTGAAGGCGCTGCTCCTGGAAGCCAGCTTCCCCAACAGCCTCCAGGCCCTGGCGGACATCTCCGGCCACCTGACGCCCGCCACGGTGGGCTCGGAGCTGCGCAAGTTCGACCGCAACGGCGCCCAGGTGATGCTCTACCACCTGAAGCCCGCCTTCATCCCGCAGCTCAAGAAGGAGCTGGCCCCACTGCCGGTGAACGTCCTGGAGCTGGGGGAGACCTTCCAGTTCTAGGGTGTGCCGCGGCGCGGCGTACGGGGGTATTGACGGCTGTCGGCGGGCGGACTAACCCCTGGCGCCCTCATGGCCTGGTTCTCCAAGAAGCCCCGCATCGCCGTCGATCCCGAGCCTGTCGCCGAGCCCCAGCCCTCCCGCATGCAGGGCCTGTGGGCCAAGTGCGAGAGCTGCGACGAGATCATCTACCGTCAGGAGCTGGAGAAGAACTGGATGGTGTGTCCGCACTGCGAACACCACCACGCCTGGACGGCGCGCTCGCGGCTGGCGGCCACGTTGGATCCGGACTCCTTCGAGGAGTTCGACAAGGACCTGGAGCCTTTGGATCCGCTCGGGTTCAGCGACACCAAGAAGTACAAGGACCGGCTGAAGTCCACGCGCAAGAACCTGGAGGAGAACGACGCGTTCATCTCCGGCGTGGGCCGCATCGAGGGCCACCAGGTGTCCGTGGGCTGCTTCCTCTTCGAGTTCATGGGCGGCTCCATGGGCTCGGTGGTGGGTGAGAAGGTGACGCGCGTGTTCGAGCGCGCCTACGAGCTCAAGTGCCCCGCGCTGGTGTTCTCCGCCTCCGGCGGCGCGCGCATGCAGGAGGGCATCTTCTCCCTGATGCAGATGGCGAAGACGTCCGCGGCCATCGCGCGCTTCCGCAACAGCGGCAAGCCGTACGTGTCGGTGATGCTCAACCCCACCACTGGCGGCGTGGCCGCGTCCTTCTCCTGGCTGGGCGACGTCATCCTCGCGGAGCCGCACGCCCTCATCGGCTTCGCGGGCCCGCGCGTCATCGAGCAGACCATCCGCCAGAAGCTCCCGGAGGGCTTCCAGCGCTCGGAGTTCCTGCTGGACCACGGGATGATCGACGCCATCGTCCACCGCAAGGAGCTGCGCACGAAGCTGGGCCAGCTCCTGGGCCTGCTGGGGTAGGGCCGTCGGACCGAACGCCATGGACGCGCCCCGCACCCCCGAGGAAGCCCTGCGCTTCTTCCAGGCGCTCAACCCCTCCGGCATCAAGCTGGGCCTGGAGCGGGTGAAGGACGCGCTCCTGTCGCTGGACCACCCGGAGCGCGACTACCCGGCGCTGCACGTCGCCGGCACCAACGGCAAGGGCAGCACCTGCGCCTTCGTGGCGCGCGCGCTCGAAGCCGCCGGCCACCGGGTGGGGCTCTACACGTCGCCGCACCTGGTGCGCGTCAACGAGCGCATCCGCGTGGCGGGCGAGGACATCCCGGACGACGTCTTCGGACAGCGCATCCTGGAGGTGCTGGAGCGCTACCCCTCCGCGCTGACGGATCCGATGACGTACTTCGAGTTCGGCACCGTGGTGGCCCTCTGGCACTTCTCCCGCGAGCGCGTGGACGTGGCGGTGCTGGAGACGGGGCTGGGCGGACGGCTGGACGCCACCAGCGCCGCGAACCCCATCGTCACCTGCGTCACGCCCGTGTCCTTCGACCACATGGAGTACCTGGGCCACACGCTCCGGGAGATCGCCGGGGAGAAGGCGGGCATCTTCAAGCCCGGCGCGCCGGTGGTGCTCTCCCGGCAGGACCCGGAGGCGATGGACGCGCTCCTGCGCCGGGCGGAGCAACTGGCCGTGCCGGTCCACGTGGAGGGCCGCGACTTCGCGCTGGAGGTCCAGCAGGACGGCAGGCTGGCGTACCGGGGGATCGGCTGGTCGCTCGATGACCTGACGCTGTCGTTGCGCGGGCCCTACCAGCGACAGAACGCGGCGGTGGCCCTGGCCTGCCTGGAGACCCTCCAGGCCCGGGGCGTGGCGGTGACGCCGGAGGCTGCCCGCGTGGGGCTGGCGACCGCCCGCTGGCCTGGACGGCTGGAGGAGGTGGCTTCGCGGCCCTCCGTGGTGGTGGACGGCGCCCACAACCCGGCGGGCGTGGCGGTGCTGCTGGAGGCCCTGGACGCGCTCTGGGCGGGGCGCTCGTTGCACCTGGTGTTCGGGGTGGTGGCGGACAAGGACCGGGGGCCGATGATGCGGGCCCTGTTTCCACGGGCGACGTCCGTCCACCTCACGCCGCTGGACACGCCGCGCTCGCTTCCACCGGAGCGATACATGGATGAAGCGCGGGCCTTGTGTTCACGCGTCGTCGCCCATGCCTCCCTGGAGGACGCCCTCGCGGGGGCCCGGGTCGCCGCGGACGGCACCCCGGAAGGATGGGTCCTTTGTACAGGCTCATTGTTCCTGGTAGGCGCCGTGAAGCGATTGCTCGCGGGAAACCTTGGCGCGATGCAGCAGCGGCAGTAACTTTGAGACATGCGCCTGCCGGACTGGAGATCGGCCCTACCCGGCCCTCCGATGCCCACCGTCGATGAAGTCGACTTCCGGGCGCTGTACTCGAAGACGAACTACGTGGTGGAGACAGCGGACGGATGGTCGCTCGTCATCACGCGATACCGGCCGGTGAAACAAGCGTTCGCGCAGCCGCTGTTCGGTGAGCCGCTGCTGCTCGTGCACGGCTTCTCCCAGAACCGGCACACGTGGACGAGCGGCCAGTTCGTCAAGAACCTGCTCTTCTTCGGCGTGGACATCCACATCCTGGAGCTGCGCGGGCACGGCAAGAGCTCCATCGCCTTCCAGAAGGAGCGCGCCGAGCGCTTCAAGCGCCCGCTGCCCACGGACCTGGACTACGGCTGGGACCTGGACAGCTACTTCCTCTACGACCTGCC
>SECN01000844.1 GCA_004173515.1 Myxococcaceae bacterium
GAGCAGCAGGGCGGACGCGTCCACCGGGGACAGCTTCTGCACGTCCGCGGGCGCCCCCCACGGGAGGATGGGCGCGGAGCGGTCCACGCCCGGGTGGCACAGCCAGCTCTTGGCGCTGGCGATGAGCCGGCCGGGCACGCGCGCTCCCTGCCAGCGGGCCAGCTCGCCCACCACCCACGGGCCGCCGTCGTCGCCCCAGGGCAGGCGCAGCGACTCCGGGGCCAGCTCATGGCCGCCGGGGACGTAGACGGTGGACGGCAGGAGCGCGCGCGGGGCCACCTCGCCCTGACGGACGAGCTGGGGCAGGGGGAAGTCCTCGACGGGCGCCCCCGCCCCCTTGCCTGGATCCACGGAAGCCACCGCGCAATGGGTGGTGCCCAGGTCGATGCCGACGATTCGCATACGCCTCCGGTGTACGGGGCCTCTTCTACTCCTTCATGCGCACGTTGAGTTCCAGCTTCCAGCGCCCGGGGCCATCCTTCTCCAGGCACCGCAGCTCCAACGTGCCCACTTCCGTCACCGCCGCCTGGAGGTTCACCGGCGTCAGGTCCCCATACGGCGTGGGCTGCCCGGGCAGGGTCGTCTCGATGGGGGCCACCTCTTCCAGCCCCCCCGACGCCAGCTCCGAGTCCACGTCGTCCAGCAGCACGCCCACCCGGTCATCGCGCCGCACGGACGACGCGAAGAAGCGGAAGCTCGTGGGCTCCCCGGTGACCAGGCCGAACTCCTGAGGCGGCACATCCGCCTGCGTCCCTTCCTCCATGCCGAAGGGCGCGACGCACAGCGCCTTCACGGGAGGCTCCATGCCCGGCACCGCCGGCATCGCCGTCTCCACGCCCACGTAGTAGGCGCGCGCCGTGCCGCCGCGGATCCGCAGGCCGTGCCCCTGGCGCACCCAGCCGTAGTACGCCGCGCCCCGGGCCACCGCGAGGTCCAGGTCCGCCCCCTCCAGCTCCTTGGCCGCGGGCGCGCCTTCCGATGCGAGCCACGCGTTGAGGACCTCCATCACCCGGCCCTTGAGCGGTCCCGCCTTGAAGACGCCGCCGTTGAAGAGCACCGCGGTGGGGTGCAGGAAGCCCTTGCCCGCGACGTCCACCGGCGAATCCGTGCTGGCCGCGAGCGCCTGTGCCTGCCGGGTGAGGAACGCCGCCAGGTGCTTCGTCACCGCCGGGTCCTGCGCGTACGGCAGCGCCATCTGCGCCAGGCCCGTGCGCCGCGTCGTGCGGGGCAGGTCCGTGACGGGGGACACCGGGAAGAAGCCGTCGGTGAGGACGCGGTCCAGCTCCTCGCGCGTCAGCTCCGTGCGCAGCGTGCCGCCGATGAGCGACGAGCCCCGGCC
>SECN01000845.1 GCA_004173515.1 Myxococcaceae bacterium
GTCAGCGTGGGCAAGCTGGTGAAGGGCGTGGAGCGGGCCGCCAAGCAGGTGAAGGAGGCAGCGGAGCCCATCGGCAACATCGGCGCCGTGGTGGCCGCCGGCATCGCCGCGGCGGTGGCCGCCTCCGCCGAGTCCAACGCGGCGATGAAGGAGCAGACCGAGCGCATCAAGGACCTGCTCATCACGCTCGCCGCCGAGTTGGGGGACCTCTTCGCGCCCCTGGTGAAGAAGGTGGCGCACGTCATCGAGCAGGTGGTGGCCAAGCTCCAATCCCTCTCACCCGCCACGAAGCGCGCGGGCGCGAGCGTCGCCGCGTGGGTGGCCGGCGTGGGCCTGGGTGTCGGTGCCGTCGGGAAGCTGGCCGGCGCGATGGAGGGGATGACCAAGGGCATGGCGCTGGTGCTGGAGACGAGCAAGAAGGTCCTCCCGGCGTTCACCTACCTGGGTGAGGGCGCGGGCAAAGCCTTCCAGTCCATCCAGGCGCTCTCGAAGGTGGACATCGGGAAGGCGCTGGCGGGCATGAAGTCGGGCATCGGAGGCCTGGGCGCCTCAGTGGCGGAGTTCACCACGTCCATGCCATCCCTCATGGCGAGCATCGGGCGGATGGCGCTGAGCTTCGCCACGGCGGCCATCCCCATCCTGGCCGTCGTCGCGGCCCTCGCCGGCATCGCCCTGCTCGCGGGCAGCGTCTACAAGAGCTGGGGTGACATCAAGCTCCTGGCCAAGGAGGCATGGAGCGCGATGTCTGAGTCCGTCGCGGAGATGATGGGAGGGCTGAGCGACGTCGCCATGAAGCTGGCGGATGTTTTCAGCCTCGCCTTCGGTGCCCTCGGCGCCACCATCGAGGCCATGGTGGACCGCTCCCTCGACTTCGTCGCCTTCCTCGTGGCCAAGAGCGCGGCGGTGCTCCGGCCTATAGCCAAAGCAGTGGGCATGGGGGCTACCGAGAAGGCCCTGGCGTCGGCGGAAAAGCTCACCGGAAAGGGATTGAAAGCAGGCATCCTTGACGCTCTCTCCGCCGGCGGGAACGCCTTCATCGAGAAGGTGGCCAAGCAGGCCTCGGAGTTGAAGAGGGGTGCCGTCCTCATCGCGACGAAGGCAGCAGACGCGGCGAAGATTGCGGGCGCTGGGGCCAAGGACACGGTGGGCGTTGGCCTTCAGCATGCCACCGCAGGCCTCCAAGAGATGATGGCCGCCGTCCTCAACTCGAAGACGGTCGAGGGGTGGAAGGCGAAGATGGGAGACTTGAAGGGCGTCCTCGATTCGCTCTTCGACGGGGACGCACAGGCCCACATCCGCAAGCCGGACGACAACAGCATCGAGGTGTCCGCCGCGGG
>SECN01000045.1 GCA_004173515.1 Myxococcaceae bacterium
TCGAGCATGCGCGCGCACGCCGCCAGCGCCGGGTCTCCGTGGGGCCTCCTCGCGCGGGCGAGCGTCAGGTGCGCGGTGTACCCGGCGTGCTCGGAGGTGAAGCCCAGGGGCTCCAGCGCCGCGGCAATGTCCGCCTGGAGCGCCTTGAGCGCGGCGACCTCTCCGTGCACGTCGGCCCAGAGCACGCTCGGGTGCTCCGGCGCGCCGAACGTCCCGCCGCCCCCCACCGACAGCATGAAGGGCGCGTGGCGCGTCCCCACCGGCGCCAGCGCTTCCTGGAGCAGGGACTCGCAGGAAGGGTCCACGTCCCCCAGGAACAGCAGCGTCAGGTGCACGCCCTCCGGCCGCACCCACTTCGCGTCGGGGGCGTGGGCGCGCAGGCGCTCGATGCCCTGCTCGGCCCGGGCGGTGAGGGCGTCTCCCAGCGTCACGGCGGTGAACAGGCGCATCGCGGCGGTCCTCCTGGCGACTTCATCCTGCTTCAGGCCGCGCGCGCGCCCTGCGAGTTGGCCACAGCGCGTAGGCCCAGGCGGGCAGGAAGACGAGCAGCTCCACCAGGCTCACATACAGCCCGCGCGCGGAAAGCATCCCCGCGCCAATGGGAGACACCGGCAGCGGCCGCACCGGCGCGAAGACGCGCGCGTGGGAGAAGGGCCAGAAGAGCGCCGCGCCCAGCCCTCCGTCCGTGAGCGCGTCCAGGATGCCGTGGCTGCCCACCGCCGCGAGTGCCAACAGACCCCAGCGCGTCGCGGACCCACCCCTCCACCGGGCGAGGCCCGCCACCGCGAGCGCCACCAGCCCCGCGAACACGAACGAGTGCGACGCACCGCGGTGCCCCCAGGGCGCCGAGTACGGGATGCGCAGCGCGAAGGCCACCACGTCCGCGTCCGGCAGCAGGGCGAGCAGGGACATGAACACCATCACCGCCACCCGCCGCCGCCAGGGGGGCGCTCCTGCCTCGAAGCGCCCCAGCGCCATGCCCACCGCCACGTGCCCGATGCTCGCCATGGGCCGGACCCTAACGCGGCGGGCCGGTGGCTGGAGACAGAACCATGCGTGGAGTAGGTTTCGTGAAACATGCTGTCACTGTTCTTCTGCTCCCGAGTCGAAGTCGCCCTGAAGGGCCGCCTGGATGAGTGGCGCGCCGACGTGGGGGCCTGGCTCAACGTGATGCGCGTCGGCGCGACGGGGGCGTGGTTGCTCCTGGCCATCGTGGATGACTGGCGCGTGTCGCGCACGATGCTGGGGTGCTACCTCGCGCTGGGGGCGGTGCTGTGGGCCGTCTCCCGCCGGGTGCCGGAGCTGCTCAAGCGGCCCGCGCTGGGCGTGGCGCTCATCGACATGCCGTTCATCTACGTCCTGCAGAGCCAGTCCATCCACGGCTCCGAGAACGGCGTGACCGCGGCCCTGCTGACCATGGGCGTCTACATGGTGCTGGTGGTCGTCGTGTCCATGGTGACGCTGTCGCGCATCGTCGTCGCGACCGCGACGCTGCTGGGCATCGCGGGGGCGGCGCTGCTGGCGCTGGAAGCGGGCCTCCAGGTCTCCCAGTTCCTGCCCGGCATGGTGCTGGTGATGGCGCTCGCGTCCGCGGTGGCCTTCTTCGTCAGCCGCACGGTGCTGGGGCTGGTGACGGACGTGGTGCGCGAGGAGATGCAGCGTGTCAACGAATACCTGTCCCGCATGGTGGAGGTGGTGTTCCGCCACGGCGGCACCCTGGACAAGTTCCTGGGCGACGGCATCCTCGCCTACTTCGGCGCGCCCCTGGAGCAGCCCGGGCACCCGGCCGCCGCGGTGTCGTGCGCGCTGGCCATGCTGGAGGCCCTGGAGTCCCTCAACCAGGAGCGCGCCGCGCGGGGCGAGGGCATCCTCCACATCGGCGTGGGCGTGCACACCGGCCGCGTGGTGGTGGGCGCGGTGGGCAGCGAGCAGCGCCGCGAGTACACCGTCATCGGCGACGCGGTGAACCTGGCCAGCCGCATCGAGGGGCTCACGAAGAAGGTGGGCGCCCCGGTGCTCGTCTCCAACGCCACGCGCGAGCGCTGCGGGGACGCCTTCGACTTCGAGGCCGCCGCGCCGCTGCCCGTGCAGGGCAAGCCGGAGCCGGTGGCCACCTTCCTGCCCCGGAAGCGCGCCCTGCTCGCCGCGAGCTGAAACGAAACAGGGGCTCCGGAAGGTTTGTCCTTCCGAAGCCCCCGTGAAGCGGTTGCTGCCTGGGCGTGTCAGTACGCCTTGGCGAACACGATGCGGCCCGGGGACGGCTCACCGGTCATCACGCACTTGCCCGGCTCCTGCGGCAGGTTGAAGGGCCGGCAGCGGGTGGTGAGGCCCGTCTCTTCCTTGATGCGCGCCTCCACCTTGGCGTCGCCGTTCCAGTGCGCCAGGAGGAAGCCGTCGTCCGCGCGCGCCTTGAGCTCCTCCAGGGAGTTCACCTCGTGGGTGTTGGCGTCGCGGAACACGCAGGAGTTCTTCGCCAGGTCCTTGGGTCCGATTTCGATGCGCACGCACGTGCCGATGAGCTCGTGCTCGTTGTACTTGAAGCCCGGGCCCTTGCTGTCGTCGTCGTCCACCACCACGCCCAGGCCCTGCTTGCGCAGGTCCGCGCCCAGCGCGTGCGCCTTCTCCAGCACCTGGGTCTTCTCCGCGTCCGTCGCCTTGCCGGCGATGGGGATGATGACCACGTGCGTGGCCGCGAGCTTCGGCGGCACGATGAGGCCCGAGTCATCCGAGTGCGTGAGGATGAGCCCGCCGATGAGGCGCGTGGACACGCCCCAGGACGTCTGCCACACGAAGTGCTCGCGGCCGTCGCGGCCCTGGAACTTGGTCTCGAAGGCCTTGGCGAAGTTCTGGCCCAGGTTGTGGCTGGTGCCCGCCTGGAGCGCCTTCTTGTCCTGCATCATCGCCTCGATGCTGTACGTGCGCAGGGCGCCGGCGAACCGCTCCGACTCCGTCTTGCGCCCCGTCAACACGGGCATCGCCATGTAGTCCTCGGCGAACGCGCGGTAGGCCTCCAGCATCTGGAGGGTCATCTTCTCCGCGTCGTCCTCCGTCTCATGACAGGTGTGGCCTTCCTGCCAGAGGAACTCCGTGGTGCGCAGGAACAGGCGCGTGCGCATCTCCCAGCGCATCACGTTGGCCCACTGGTTGATCAGCAGCGGCAGGTCGCGGTAGCTCTGCACCCACTTGGCGAAGCTGCGGTTGATGATGGTCTCCGACGTGGGCCGGATGACGTAGGGCTCCTCCAGCTTCTGGCCGCCCGCGTGCGTGACGACGGCGAGCTGGGGGTTGAAGCCCTCGACGTGCTCCGCTTCCTTCTTGAGGTAGCTCTCCGGGATGAGGAGCGGGAAGTAGGCGTTCTTCACGCCCACCTCCTTGAACTTCGCGTCCAGCGTCCGCTGGATGTTCTCCCACAGCGCATAGCCGTTGGGACGGATGACCATGCAGCCCTTCACGTCCGAGTAGTCGGCGAGCTTCGCCTTCTGGACCAGATCGACGTACCACTCGGAAAAGCCCTTCTCGCGGGGCGTGAGCTTGTCGGCCATGTGCTGGGAACCTTGCTAGGGGATGTAGAGAGGGGGGTTGCCTACGCTGGGATGTTCCGGAAATCAACGCCGGACCGTGCCCGGACTCCTCCCGGAGACGCTGCCCATGCTTGAAGCCAGACCCGCCATGCCCACGCCCCCTGACGCCGGCCTCCGGAAGCTCTCCGACGACGTCCACGTCCTCGACGCGCCCTTCAACCTGCTGGGAATCGAGGTGGGCGGGCGCATGACGGTCCTCCGCCTGCCGGACGGCGGACTGTGGGTGCACTCGCCCGTCGCCTTCACCCCGGAGCGCAGGGCCGCGCTGGAGGCCCTGGGGCCGGTGCGCTTCCTCGTCGCCCCCAACCTCTTCCACCACCTGCACCTGCCGGACTGGGCCGCCGCCTTCCCGGACGCGCGCGTGGCGGCGCCCCCCGGCCTGCGCGCGAAGCAGCCCGCGCTGCGGATCGACCTGGTGCTGGGGGACGCGCCGGACGCGGGCTGGGCCTCCGTGGTGGACCAGGTGCACGTGCGCGGCATGCCCCGGCTGGGCGAGTTCCTCTTCTTCCACCGGCCATCCCGCACGCTGCTCGTCACCGACCTGGTCTTCCACTACCAGCGCGCGGACTCCTGGAAGCTGCGCCTGTACGCGCGGGTCGAACGCGTCTGGAAGCGCTTCGCGGTCCCCCTGCTCATCCGCGTGGCGCTGATGAAGGACAAGCAGGCCGTGCGGGCCGACCTCCAGCGCGTCCTCCAGTGGGACGTGGAGCGCGTGGTGGTGTGCCACGGCGAGGTGCTGGAGCACGGCGGCCAGAAGGCCCTGCACGACGCCTTCGCCGGGCTGTAGGTCCTGGTACACCCTGCCCCGGTGGGTGATGAAATCGTCGCCTGCTGCACTCTACGCCGCGCTGCGCTAGAAGGGGACCTCCTCGTCTTCCCTGACTTTCCCCCTCAGGAGGTTCGTTCCATGCGGTCCTTTCTTTCGTCTGTCGGCGCGGTCGTGGTGTGCCTTGTCGCGGGCTCCGCGTCCGCCAACTCCACTGGCATGACCGGGCGCAGTGGCAAGCAGAGCGTGTCGTGCACCGCGTCCGGCTGCCACGGTGGCGGCGCCTCCACCCCCACGGTGACGCTGGAGGGGCCCACGTCGCTCACCGCGGGCCAGACCGGCAACTACGCGCTGATCATCACCGGTGGCCCTGGCGTGAAGGCGGGCATGAACGTGGCGACGGGCGGCCTGGAGGGCGCGGCGCTCAACGCGGGCTCGGGTTCGAAGACGGCGAACGGCGAGCTGACGCAATCGTTCCCCAAGACCTTCAGCGGCGGCACCGCGCGCTTCGACTTCTCGCTGGTGGCGCCGGTCGTCAACGGCACGCTCAAGCTGTACGGCGCGGGCAACTCCGTGAACGGCGACACGCAGGCGACGGGTGATGCGCACGCCACCACCACGCTGGACGTGGTCATCACGGGCGGCTCCGACCCCGTGGTCCCGGAGGAAGAGGACGAAGGCGGCTGCTCCGCCACGGCGGGCGGTCCGCTGCTGGGCGCGGTGTTCGCGGTGCTGGCCGCGCGCCGTCGTCGTCGCGCGAACTGAAGCGCGGCTGCGCGTCGCGAAACATCGCACCCAGGAACCTGGATGCCCGGCCGCTTCCCGGCCGGGCCCGGTGGGGTGGGACGACAGCGCGAGGACGGACGACGTATCCTCGCGCCCTTGATTCGACCGAGCCCTCTCCTGACCCTGTTGCTCGTCGCGGGACCGCTGGCCTGTGCCACCGGTCCCGTGGTGCGTCCCACCCTCTCCTCGGGCGTCACGCCCGTCGCCGTGGCCCCGAAGGCCTCGCGTGACGCGGGCGCCCTGCGGGTGATGACCTTCAACATCCAGTCCGGCCTGCGGGGCCTGGAGCGGGTGGCGGAGGTCATCCGCGCGGAGGCGCCGGACGTCGTCGCGTTGCAGGAGGTGGACGTGGGCTCCACCCGCGCGGGCGGGCAGGACCAGGTGGAGCGGCTGTCGGCGCTCACCGGCCTGAAGTACCGCGCGCACTTCGGCACCACGAAGCTGTACGGCGGCCACTACGGCATCGCGCTCTTGTCGCGCTACCCGCTGGAGTCGCTGGCGCAGTATCCGCTGCCCACGCCCCGGGGCGCGGAGCCGCGCACGCTGGCGCACGCGGTGCTGGACGTGGACGGACGCGAGGTGAGCGTCTACGCCACGCACCTCATCCGCCGGCCCTTCAACGGCTCGGCGCGCGTCCGTCAGAGCGTCTTCATCGCGAACCTGCTGGCGAAGGACCCCCGGCCCCGGCTGCTGATGGGGGATCTGAACGATGATCCGGATTCGCGTCCGGTGCGCCTCTTGCGCCGCCAGTTGCAGGACGTGGCGAAGGTCACCCACGCGGACGGCAAGGGTACCTACCCGATGCCGCTGTTCCTGCCGTCGCTGCGCATCGACTACGTGATGGCGTGCGGCGCGTTCACCCCGGTGTCCAGCCGCGTGCTGAACGTGGGCGCGTCCGACCACTTCCCGGTGGTGGCGGACCTGCTGCTTGAGCCCGCCGCCGCGTCGAAGGTCGCGAGCGGGGCTCCCGCTCCGGCCCCGGACGCGGCGACGACCACCGCCGCGGCCGCCGCGCCCTGAAGCGCCCGTTGCTCAGCCCGGCAGGTTGAAGCGGTAGAGGACCTCCGCGTCCGCCTTGCTGAAGCCCTTGAGGACCTCGTGGTGGATCTCCTTGCCACCCCCGAGGTACGCGAGCCCGCCGGCGGCGAAGCCCATCACGGCGTACTCGAAGTAGATGTGCGGCCGGGGCACGCCGGTGATGCGCAGCTCGACGACGTTCTGGTGCAACTGCGCCGTCAGCTCGCCCTCGGTGAAGTAGCCCTTCCAGATGCCGGGCGTGAACAGGGCGAAGCGGCGGAAGTCGTCCTTGCCGAACATCGTCTTGAGCTGGCCCTGGCCGAGCGCGTACTCCGCCGACTTGATGCCGTATTGCCAGTAGGCCTTCGTGTCACCGGCGTAGAAGCGCTGGGTGAAGGCCTCGTTGAGCCGCAGGAAGGTGTCCGCCGGGATGCGCGTCACCGGCATGATGGGCTGCCCGAAGAGCGGATCCCGCTTCGCCTGCTCCGCGAGGAACCCCTTCCACGCCGCCTCGCCGAACGACTGCACCGCCAGGGTCTGCCGAGCCAGGAACGCGACGCCTTTGACATCCATCTGTAGGTCTCCCATGCCCCCCGGCCGCTCCGGGTTCGCCTCGGACCCCGGCCGGGTCATCTCGCATTGTGTCTTCGCGCCTGCCTCCGAGCGATACGCATCGCGATAATTCACCGGGTCGTCCGGAAACCCTGTCCCGCGACGGGTTGAGAACCCTGGCATCGCGGAGACATTGCATTGTTCCCGGTGTATCCGGGGCTGAGTTCCAGGCTCGGTGCGGGGCGCGTGTCACGCTTTGCCCTCAACGTGGGGCTGGCGGAAATCCGGAGCAATGCGTGGGGCAGGGACTAGGTTTCCGCGCGTGAGACCTCTTGCCCTCCTTCCCAGACCCGGCCACCTGCGCCGGGGCGTGGTCGTGGTCGCGGGCGTGCTGACAGGCGGCGTCTTCGGGCTGGCGTGGTGGGTGGACCGCTTCGGCCGGCGCGAGCAGGCGGGCCCCGCGGACGCGCTGGTGGTGCTGGGCGCGCGGGTGCTGCCGGGCGGTGTGCCGTCCGGTGCGCTGGTGGCGCGCGTGGAGCAGGCGGCGGCGCTGTACCACCGGGGCGTGGCGCCGAGGGTGCTGCTGTCCGGCGGCGTGGGCGTGCATCCGCCGTCCGAGGCGCGCGTGATGTGGGACCTGGCGGTGGAGGCGGGAGTGCCCGCGTCGGCGTGCGTGCTGGAGGAGCAGAGCCACTCCACGGACGACAACGCGCGCTTCAGCGCACGGGTGCTGCGGGAGCGGGGATGGCGCCGGGTGGTGGTGGTCTCCGACCCGTACCACCTGCTGCGCGCGCGGCAGTGCTTCCGACGTGAAGGGCTGGAGGTGGCCACGAGCCCCGCGCCCATCGAGGGGCGGATGCGCGCGTGGGACCGGTGCTACTGGACGGTGCGCGAGGCGTTCGCGCTGCTGCTGTGGCCCGGCCTGCTGCTGGCGCGGGCGCCCGGTGGGCCCAAGCCCTGACTCAGGTGCCCTTGGGGGCGTCCGGCGGGGGCTGGTCCAGCTTGAGGAGCACCTTCTCCATCACGCGGAAGAGGGCCTGACGGTCCTCGGCGTCGAGCATGCCCATCACCACGCCCATGGCGCGGTGCATGGAGCGGTCGAGCTTGGTGAACGTCTGCCGGCCCTTGTCGGTGAGGCGGCAGCGCACGACGCGCCGGTCGGTTTCACCGCGCTCGCGCTGGAGGTGGCCTTCGCGCTCCAGGCGGTCCACCACGCCGGTGACCGTCTTCTCGGTGACGCCCAGTCGCTTGGCCAGCTCGCCCATGGTGAGCGACCCGTCCAGCCCCAGCCACAGGAGCGCGTGCACCTGGGGCGGCGTGAACTGGAGTTGTTCGCAGGTGCTGGCGATGGGGTCGCGAAGCGAACGGCGACGCCCCAGCGAGAACATCAGTTCCTGCATGCGGTCGACATCCTCCGCGAGCACCTCATCCTCCTCTTTGTGGATATTCCGGGACACGGAGTATTCATTAGCGGCGCGGTGTGTGCGGGTCAACCTGTAGTCTCCGGCGCGATCATTTGGGTGTTTCGGGTGTTGTCTCTGGGAAGGCTTCTGGAGGTGCGTGTGATGCGACTTTCGTGGCTGGGACTCCTGGTGGCGATGTGGGCGGGGACCGTGCGGGCGGAGGAGGAGGTGTTGGTGTTCGCGGCGGCGAGCACGACGGATGCGCTCCAGGCGCTCGCCCCCGCCTTCCAGAGGGAGACGGGGCTGCGCGTGCGCTTCGCCTTCGGTGCTTCGAGCGACCTGTCACGTCAGGTGGTGGCGGGTGCCCCAGCGGATGCGTTTCTCTCCGCGGACGAGGCGAAGCTGGACGCGGTGGAGCGCGCGGGGCTGGTGCAGCCGGGGTCGCGGGTGGACCTCCTGTCCAACCGCCTGGTGGTCATCGTGCCGGCGGCCTCGAAGTTGGAACTGGAGGGCGCGGCGGGGCTGAAGGGACTGCGCCGGGTGGTGCTGGCGGAGCCGGCGGCGGTGCCCGCGGGGGTGTACGCGAAGGAGTGGCTGACGCGGACGGGGGTGTGGAAGGACGTGGCGCCGAACGTCGTGCCGGTGGTGTACGTGACGGACGCGCTGCAGTCGAAGAAGGTGCGCGTGGCGCTCGACGTGCCGGGGGCGGAGTCGCCGCGCATCGTGTACCCGGCGGCGGCGCTGACGCAGGGCAAGTCGCCGAAGGGAGGACTGGCGTTCGTGCGCTTCCTCCGGACGGACAGTGCGTGGGCCGAGTTCCAGAAGCGGGGGTTCCAGGCGGTGAGGCTGGTGACGCCGGGAAGGGCGGCGCCGAGGTCCGTGCCGGATGCGGGGCAGGTGCCGGACGCGGGCGGGGCGCGGGTGCCGAAGGGGCAGCGTTCGCCGTGATGGAGGAGGGGCTGACCGGGCTTGTCCTGTTCACGGTGGGCGTGGCGGCGCTGTCCACGGCGCTCATCCTGGTGCCGGGCGTGGCGGCGGCGTACGCGCTGGCGCGCTGGAAGGGGCCGGGGCGGGGCGTGGTGGAGACGGTGCTGGCGCTGCCGCTGGTGCTGCCCCCGACTGCGGTGGGCCTGGTGCTGCTGGAGTTGCTGGCGCGGGATTCGGTGCTGGGGCGGATGCTGGACGCGGTGGGCGTGGAGGTGGTGTTCACGCCCAAGGCGGTGGTGCTGGCGAGCGCGGTGATGGCGTTCCCGCTCCTGGTGCGCTCGGCGCGCGCGGGCTTCGAGGAAGTGGATCCACGGCTGGTGGCGGTGGCGCGCACGTTGGGGGACACGCGCACGCGGGCCTTCTTCCGGGTGACCCTGCCGCTCGCGTGGCGCGGGGTGCTGACGGGGGCGCTGCTCGCGTTCGCCAGGGCGCTGGGGGAGTTCGGCGCGACGGTGCTGGTCGCGGGCAACATCCCGGGGCGCACGCAGACGTTGTCGCTGGCCATCTTCCAGCGCACGCAGACCGGGCAGGACGGGGAGGCGCTCAAGCTCGCGGGCGTGGCGGTGGTGCTCGCGTTCGGGGCCATGTACGTGACGGAGGCCGTGGCGCGACGTCGTGGCGCGCGAGGACTGGCGTGACGGTTCATGCATTCCTGATGCGGAAGTCCCCATGATGGACCTGTCGCTGAACCTGCCGCTGGCCCGCTTCACGCTGGAGGTCGAAGCACGCTTCAGCTCCGCGTCCGTGGCGGTGCTGGGGCGTTCGGGTTCGGGGAAGACCTCGCTGTTGGAAGTGCTCGCGGGTCTGCGGCGTGGGGCGACGGGCCGCGTGGTGGTGGACGGGCGCGTGCTGCTCGACAGCGCCACGGGCGTGGATGTTCCGCCCGAGGCCCGACGCATGGGCTACGTGCCGCAGGACGCGCTGCTCTTCCCGCACCTCACCGCCGGACAGAACGTGCGCTTCGGAGCACGCACGGGGCGACCGTCGCGCGTGGACGAGGCCGTGCACCTGCTGGAGCTGGAACCGCTGCTGCATCGCTACCCGGTCACCCTGTCGGGAGGAGAGAAGCAGCGGGTTGCCCTGGCCCGTGCGCTCGCCACGGACCCCGCGTTGTTGTTGCTGGATGAGCCGCTGGCCGCGCTGGACGTCGCGCTGAAGGAGCGCGTGTTGCCCTACCTGCTGCGCGTGCGCGACGAGGCCCGGGTGCCCTTGCTGTACGTGACCCATCAACTGGGCGAAGCGCGGGTGCTGGCCCACGAGGCCCTGCTCCTGGACGCAGGCGCGGTGCGAGCTGTCGGACCAGCGGACGCGGTGCTGGGCACGACCGCGCGAGGGCTGCTCACCGGCGAGCCCGAAGAGAACATCCTGGAAGGCACGCTGGAGCATCCCGAATCCGGCGGGACTCGGCTGCGCATCCACGAAGGACTGTCGCTCTGGGTGCCCGACACGCCCGACGTCGCGGCAGGAACCCGGGCCGCCTACGCGGTGCCAGCGGAGGACATCCTGCTGTCCACCGGACCGCTGACCGGTGTCTCCGCGCGCAACGTGTTGGAAGGCACGGTGGCGAAGGTGGAGGACGCCGGAGCGGGCGGGTGCGCGACCCAGGTGGATGTCGCGGGTGTGCGCTGGGTGGTGCGTCTCACGCACGCCGCCGTGCGCGAACTGTCCATCACACCGGGCCTGCGTGTGTACCTCGCGGTGAAGTCCGCGGCCTGCCGCAGGCTCGCGAACCGGTTGGCCTGAGCCGCACGGCTGGCGGGCGCGTTCAACGCTTCGTGCCCGCCTTCTTCACGCCCCCGCGTCCCGTCGGCTTCGCGTGGTAGCCCTCCACGAGCATCCCCAGCGAATGGGCCAGGGACATCGCCGTCTCGTTCGGGATGCGGGTGTCCTTCATCTTGTTGCGCGCGGGGTCCAGCAGCAGGCCCGTCGCGCCGGTGAAGTCGGTCCGGGTCAACGTGCAGCCCCGGAAGTTGCTGCCGGTGAGGTCCGCTCCGGTGAAGTCCGCGTCCGTCAGGTCCGTGTCGAAGAAGTTCGCCTCCCGGGCCACGCAGCGCACGAACGACGTCTGCCGGAGGCTGAGCCCCACGAACGAGCTGTAGGGCAGGCTGCACTCCTCGAACATCACCTCCGGGTTCGCGGACACACCCGTCCAATCAATGCCCATCAGCTTCGAGCCCTCGAAGCGCACGTCCCTCAGACGGATGGCATTGAAGTTCGCGCGCGTGAGGTTGCAGCCCCGGAAGACACACGCCTCCAGCAGGCTGTCCTTCCACCGGCCCTCCTGCAACTGACAGTCCTGGAAGGTGCACCGGTAGAACTCCTTGCCGCTCAGGTCGATGCCCTGGAGGTCCAACTCCCCGAACGTCTCCCGCTCGAACGCGTCCTCGTCCTTGAGCCGCCGCAGCAACGCGGCCACCTTGTCCTCTTCCACGGTCACGGAAAGCACGGTCCTTCCTGGCGGGGATGCCGGATGCGCGGACGCCTTATACCGGGCGCCCGGCACCGTCGCAGCCCGCATCACGCCCTGGCGTGAAGGGTGTGCTCCAGCCAGTCGAAGACCCGCTCATCGCGCAGCGCCATCGCCACGGGCTCGCAGTGCCAACTGGCGCCCTCGTCCTCGGTGAACCGCGAGAGTGTGGACGACCCCAACGCGGCGTGCAGCTCCTCGGACTGCCCCGGCCAGAACTGCTCGTGGTCCGGTGACGTGATGAGCACGGGGCACTCGATCCTCGCGAGCGTCTCCGCGTCGAGCCGCATCGCCTCCGCCGCCTTGAAGGCCTCAAAAGGAGACTGCGTTCCGTACGGGGCCATGCGCCACCGCAGCCCGGCCTGCTCGGAAGGCGACTCCCTCAAACCCATCGACAGATACCAGTCGAAGGCCTCCCGCTCGTTGGCGTCGAGCAGCAGCTTCAATTCGTCAGGCAGATGCGCGGTCCACGAATCACCCACCCGCAGGACGCCGGGATCCGCGACCGCCGCGGCGATGCGATGCTCGAACGCCACCGCGCGAGGCACCATGTAGCCGGCCTGGCTCACCCCCTGGAGCGCGATGCGTCGCGGATCCACGTCGGGCCAGGTGAGCAGCCAGTCCACCACGGGCGTGATGACCCGTTCCCAATCAGGCCGGAACGCAAGCTTCTGCCGGTGCAGCGCGGCGCCCTGGCCCGGCCCGTCGAAGGCGAGCGCATTCCATCCCCGCTCCACGGCCGCCGCGCCGCCGTCCTTCCACATCGACGTCACCGGACCGTCGCTGCCGTTGTTCAGGATGAGCGTCGGCCGTGGCGTCGCACCGCCGTTCGCCGGCCGGAAGAAATAGCCCTCCAAGCGCGTGCCCTCATACGGGATGGCCACCCGCTCCACGGGCGGCTCGAAGAGCGTGGCGGCGGCGTCCCAGCAGGCCCGGTGACGCTGCCACAGCGAGGTGAACCGCTCCGGCTCCGACGTGCCGTGCGCGCGGGACGAGGCCTCATCGAAGTAGGTGCTCGCGCGCAGATACGCGGAGCGGGCACTGACGCGGTGTCCGGCGATGGCGCTGGCGTGGGCCTGTTCCTCCAGTCGCTCGGCCAGCGCGGTGAACTCCCGCACCCACGCCTCCCGGTCGCCATCCGGAATCCTGTCGAGCGTGACGAGCACCTCGCCCACGTCCGACAGCCCCCGGTAGGCGGCTCCGAGCAGGTTCAGGCGGGAGAACTCGAACCCCTCGTCCTCGAAGTAGCGCTTCATCCCCGAAGGGTGGCAATCCGGCCCGACGAAGAGGAGGGGTCCCGCCCGCTCCGGCGAAGACATTCGCCCCGTGCGCTTCCCTGTCCCCTTTGTGCTCGCCCCTTCGCCCTGCGACCGCGCCGCGAGGATCCGGGCCCGCAGACAGGGGCACCGGATCCTCCCGGCTTCAAACTACTTCGCCACCAGCACCAGCGTGCCCCGGCCGCACAGGCCATAGCTCGCGTTCTCGGCGCCCACGTCGTCCGCGGCGCCCGGGTTGAGCACCACCTGGCCAGCGCCCCGGCCTTCAATCCACGAGCACGTGTCCGTCACGCGGTACCACCTCAGGCCCGTGCCCGGCCACGGCAGGGTGAAGTTCACGCTGCCGGACCAGCCGTTGTAGGCGACGTAGATGGCGCCCACCGTCTCCCCGGAGAACTCCGTCGCGTCGATGCGGTAGGCCAGCGCGTGGTTGCCCGCGTCGTCGAAGTACGCCGCGTTGGGCACGGTGCCGTCCGGCTTGAACCAGCGGTGCTGCTCCATCACGTTCCCGTTGGTGTCCGTCGCGCCGTAGAAGCTGGCCGGACGCAGCGCCGGGTGCGCCTTGCGGAACGCGATGAGGCCCTGGGTGAACGCGCGGAAGTTGGACTGGTCCGTGCTCCACGAATAGTTCAGCCAGTTCTGGTTCGAATCCAGGTTGTAGACGTTGTTGTTGCAGCTCTGCGAGCGCAGGAACTCATCACCGCCCGTCAGCATGGGCACGCCCGCGCTCAGCATCATGAACGCGATGCCGTTGCGCGCGGCCTGGCGCTGCGCGACCGCGCTGCCGCCCTGGTCCCAACTGTGGTTGCTGTCCTCGCCGCCGTCGGACGGGCCGTAAGGCCACCCCTGGGTGTTGTTCTTGCTGTTGCACGAGTACAGGTCCTTCAGGGTGAAGCCGTCGTGGGCCACCATGAAGTTCACCGACGCGCCCGGCTTGCGGCCGTCATCCCCATACAGGTCCGACGAGCCGGAGAAGCGCGTGGCCAGCTGCCCCGGCGTCACTGACTCCGAGCCCATCTGGTTCTGGTCCTTGCGGAAGGTGTCGCGGAAGATGCCGTTCCACTCCTTCCACTTCGCCGGGAAGTTGCCCACCTGGTAGGAGTTGCCGCCAATGGCCCAGGGCTCCGCGATGAAGTCTGTGCCCGCGCCGCCCGCGTCCGGACGTGGGTCCAACAGGGTGACGATTTTGTTGAGCGCCGTGCCCGCGTTGTCGCGGCTGTAGTTGAAGCCGCCGTGCTCCACGGTGTTGCCCAGCACCGACGCCAGGTCGAAGCGGAAGCCGTCCACGCCCAGCGTGTCCTTCCAGTACGACAGCGAATGGAGGATGACGTTCTGGGCCGTGGGGTTGAACGTGTTGAAGTTGCCGCCCACGCCGGTGTTGTCCCAGTTGAACTGCTTGTCCGCCGTGAGGCTGTAGTACGTGGGGTTGTCCAGGCCCCGGTACGTCATGACGTTGTACGTGCTGGAGTCACCGTTGATCCACGCGCCGCCCTCGCCCGTGTGGTTGTAGACCACGTCCACCAGCACCTTGATGCCCACGTCGTGGAAGGCCTTCACCATGGCCTTGAACTCGCGCGTGGGGCCGCCCGCGGACCTGTCGCACGCATAGCGGCGGTCCGGCGCGAAGTAGCTGAGGTTCATGTAGCCCCAGTAGTTGTCGCCCGTGGTGGTGGTGGCCGCGTAGTCGTTGTTGTCGTTGTCCGTCTCGTGCAGCGGCAGGAACTCCACCGCCGTAACGCCCAGCGCCGCCAGCGACGCGGCCTTCTGGCCCGCCGTCTTGTAGGTGCCCAGGCACGCGCCATCCAGCCCGGAGCCGGTGTCCTGCTTCGTCAGGCCGCGCAGGTGCACCTCATAGACGACGTCGTCCTTGAAGGCGCGCGTGGGCTTGGTGCCGGTGGCGGTGGAGTCCGGCGGCAGCACGATGCCCTTGGGCGCGCGCGAGCCGCTGTCCTTGTAGCGATGCAACGGGCCGGAGGCGAACACCGTGGCGTCCTGGGACGCGGCGACGGCGTTGACCGGGTCGTGGCTCAACTCCAGCGCGTACGGGTCCCACAGGAGCTTGTTGGGGTTGAAGCGGTTGCCCTGCGCGTCCACGTCGGAGATGAAGCCCACCGTGTTGTTCGTCTTCGTCCAGGCCGCGTCATAGGGCCAGTTGGGACCCCAGGCGCGGTAGCCGTAGTAGACGGCGCCGGTGATGCCGTAGGTGTTCTTCAGCGTGGAGACGGAGACGGACTTGGACCAGATGTGGGTCGCGGTGTCCTTCGTCATCACGTACTTCACGGCCTCCTGCGCGCCCAGGGCCGTCTTGTAGATCCACACCTCGATGCGCGTGGCGCGCGAGGAGAACACGCGGAAGTCGATGTTGGCCTGCGAGGCGTCGTACTTCGCGCCCAGGGTCCAGGTGAGCAGCTCCTGCTCCTGCTGGGCCGTGTCGGTGATGGCAGGGGCTTCCGGGGGAGGCAGCTGCTCGGGCGTGTCGGAAGCGGCGCAGGAGACCAGCGCCGAGGCGAGGCCCGCGGCGAGGAGGGGCTGCCACCGCGAGAGCCAGGGGCTCCGGCGGTGACGACGGGGAGGGGTCATCATGGATGTGGCTCCAGACGCGGCAAGCGAGGTTCACGAACGCTGCAAGCCCGCCGGGCCCGCGACTGCCCGGGGTGATTCGGTTCACCACCCCAGTGACATCGAAGTCAACCGCCCGCCGCCGAAGCGATGTCGGCGGTACGTCATCTGGACGCACACCCCTTGGCCCGATGCGTCAGGAACCGGATGTATCGCCGGGCCGGGGCTTCGGGGACGGCTCAGGGCAGGGGCACCTTCAGCTCACCGGAGATGATGCGGGCGCGCAGCGCGTCCACCGTGCGCAGCGCGTCCTGCCTGCCCGGGAAGTCCAGCCGCACGGGGGCCAGGGCGATGCCTCCCTCCCTCAGCCCCAGGGAGAGATTGCCCCCCTGGAGGCGCCCCTGACGCTGGTCGCGGATGGCCTCGTACACCACCAGGTCCACGCGCTTGAGGACGGCGGACAGCACCGCCTGGGGCGCCAGGTGGGACGGATCCGAGTCCACGCCAATGACATACACGGAGCGCCCCGCCTCGCGCGCCTCCTTCACGGCCTGGATGGCGCCCAGCCCGTCCACGCCGGCGGCGGCGAAGAGGACGTCCGTGTTCTTGAGCAGCAGGTCCTGTCCCACCTGCTTGCCCAGGGCGAAGTCGGTGAAGCTGCCGGTGTAGTTGACGAGCACGGTGGCCTTCGGGTTCGTCGCGGCGACCCCGGCCCGGAAGCCGGCCTCGTAGCGCTGCACGAGGGGAATCCTCATGCCGCCCACCATTCCCACCCGGCCCGTCTTCGTCACCAGCCCGGCCAGGGCTCCCGCGAGGAAGCAGCCCTCCTCCTCGCGGAAGATGACGGTGCGCACGTTGGGGAGGCTGAGCGCGCGGCCCTGCGCGTCCAGCAGCGGGCTGTCCACCAGGAGGAAGGGCAGCTTGGGGTTTCGCCGGGCCACCTGCTCCACGGCGTTCTCCAGCATGAAGCCCACGCCCATCGCCAGCGACACCTGCTGTTCGGCCAGCAGTTGGAGGTTGGGCTCGTAGTCCTCGGCCACCCGGCTCTGGAGGACCACGGGCGTGATGCCCAGCGGGTCCAGCTCCTGCGCGCGGGCGGTCAGGTCCGGCTCCAGGGAGGACCGGCGTTCGCTCGAAGAGGCCTGCTGGTAGCCGCCCTTCTCGTACTTCACCCCCGCCGCCCAGAGCTCCAGCCCGCGCAACGCCGAGTCGTTGAAGGCATGGTCTCCACGGCCTCCCAATCCCAGCACGAGTCCGACGGTGGGCTTGTCGCTGGAAGGCCGTGCGTCCGAGGCGGGAGGCGTCGCGGCGGGCTGCTCCTTCTTGCAGCCCGTGGAGGCCGCCAGCAGGCAGAGGACGAGGGAGACGATGCGTCGGCGCGGGCTCATGGCATCGGTCGGTCTACCATGCCGCCGCGCCCCCTGTTTCCGGCCCGCGCCTGCGGGTCAGCGTCGCGCGGGCAGGGTGGTCTCGCGGCCGTTCTGCTGTGCGCGGACCCATCTCCTGGAGGCATGCAGGCCGCGCAGCACCCCGCGCAACGCCGGCCGCTGACTGGCCAGCAGGAGCAGGTAGCTCCACACGGAGCTTCCCCGGCGGTTCAACAGGGCGTGGGCGAACGACGTCGCGCTCTGGTCGACATCGCCGGGGACGTTCTCGAACCACTCGGAGCTGTGGCGCGCCGCGAGCTGGATCGCGACCAGGGCGGCGCGCCGCTCCTCCTCATACGCCTGGAGCGCGGTGGGCAGGTGGTCGTGGGCGCGCAGTTGCCGGGCGAGCCCGATGGCATCCTGGATGGCCAGCTTCGTCCCCGAGCCAATCGAGAAGTGCGTGGTGTGGGCCGCGTCGCCCATCAGCACGACCTTGTCGTGATACCAGCGCTCATTGGTGATGCGTTTGAAGTGGAGCCACGGCGCCTTGCCCAGCCCGCGCAGCTGGTTGAACAGCGAATGGCCCGCGAGCCGGCTCTTGAAGATGTCCTCCAGCTTCCGGAGGGTCTCCTCCGGCCCCATCGTGGCGAAGCCCAGGGCATCCCAGGTCTCCTGCTGGCATTCGACGATGCAGGTGCTGGTCTCGGCGTTGAAGCGGTAGGCGTGGAACCAGAGCCAGCCGGCGGAGGTCTCTTCGAAGGCGAAGGTGAACGCGTCGAACACCTTGTCGGTGCCCAGCCAGATGTATTGGTTGCGCCCTTCCTGCACCTGGGGCTGGAAGTGACTGGCGTGCTGTTGGCGCAGCCGGCTGTTGACGCCGTCGCAGGCGACGATGAGGTCCACGTCCGCGAACGCGGACAGGTCCTGGACGTCGCACTGGTAGCGCAGGTGGACTCCCAGCCCCTTCGCCCGCCGGGTGAGGATTTCGAGCAGACGGTCGCGCCCCAGGCTGAACCCATACGCGCCGATGCGGGTGGCCATCTGGCCCCGGAGGTGCACTTCCTGGGTGTCCCAGCGGCACGCCTCCGCCGCGATCTCCCGCGCGCTCACGGGGTCGTTGCGTTGGAGGTCGCGCAGCAGGTCATCCCAGAACACGACGCCCCAGCCATACGTCACGCCCGGTGGATTGCGCTCGATGATGGTGACGTCGTGCTGGGGGTTGGACAGCTTCGCCAGGATGGAGAAGTACAGCCCCGCGGGGCCTCCACCTACACATGCGATCTTCATGGCATCCCCCATCCCCGCGACGGGCTCCGCCAGCGGCGGGGCCACGAAGGGCATGGGGGCATGCTACGGCTCCGGAGGGGGTTCGGATGCTGGTCCAAAGAACGAGCCAGCATTCCTGACAGGACAGAAGGAGGCGGCCGGACGGCCTACCAGGGCAGCTCACCTGTCGATTCGCCGGTCTCGGGGTTCATCACCGGGCAGACGCCGGGAAGGACCGCCTTGTTCACCGAACGGAACCGGTCCGCCTCGATAACGAAGTCCTCCAGGGCGCAGGCGTCGGGTTCGTCCCAGGCGCTGGCCCTCCAGAGGGAGCGCAATGCCAGACTGTCGGGGCGGTAGGCGAGCTGGAGCCGTGGGAAGTCCTCGCCGCTGGCGGGCAGGGCCACGATGTGCCCGTTCGTCGCGTCGATGACGAAGCCGAAGATGCACTCGGTGCCGCAGCCGCTAAGCATCAGCGCATACCTGCCGCCGAACTTCACCCCAGCGGCCGCGGCGTCGCGGATCCGGGTGCGATGCAGCTTCATGTGGGCGTCTGCCCGGACGAAGTCCGGCTTCGCGAGAGGCCCGGTGTAGAGCGGGGCAGGGTGGTCCTTGAAGGCGATGGGCGGCAGGGTGGCGACCGTCTTCGGGGTGTCCTCGTCGGAGGGTGCCTCTGGCGGCGGAGTCACGGTCGCGGTCTGGCCTGGCGCCGTGGGTGGGGCAGGCTGGGGCGGGGTGGATTTCTCAGTGCAGGCGGCCAGGGCCCCTGCGAGCACGAGCATCCGGAAGCCACCCTGCGCCACGTTCCACCTCGTCGAAGACGGTGTGAATCCATCCGCCAGTGAGGGTGCAGCATAGCCCGACCTGGACTTCGCCCGTGCTGGAGATGTGGTAGCAACCGGGCAGGATCGCCGTACGCACGCTTCAGGGGGAAGCAGCATGAAACGTTGGACGCTCGGGTGGATGCTTGTCGTGATGGGTTGTGTGATGGCGGGCTGCCCTGCAACCGACACCGACGACGACACCGACGCGGGTATCATCGATGCAGGCATTGACGCGGGGCTCGATGCAGGCGTCGATGCGGGGAACGACGCAGGCATTGATGCAGGGAGCGACGCGGGCATTGGGGACCTCCCGTGCGCGGTGGAAGGGGATTGTGGCCCCGGGCAACGGTGCGATCCCTCGACCCTTCGGTGCGTGGCCGGGGAGGACCCGGATCCGCGGTGTTCGACGGCCGCGGACTGTCTTGCTTCAGAACTCTGTCATCCCACCGCCAAGGTGTGCGTTCAGACCTGCTTGAGCGGGGCGGAGTGTCCGGACACGGCGAAAACCTGTGACGCGCTGAGCGCCACCGATTCGCGCAAGGTGTGCAAGTGCTCCACGGACGCGCTGTGCAACGCGGATGGGACCGCCTTCGAGCGGGTGTGTTCCATTGCAGAGGCCGTATGCATTCCGAAATGCACGGCGGATGCGCAGTGCGGCGAAGGGCAGCGCTGCGACACCTCGACGGGGCACTGCAAGGTGAGGGGCGACACGGGGGCAGCGTGCTCAGGGGAGGGACAGTCGAACTGCGATTACGGCACGCACTTCTGCGGTTCGAACGTGTGCATGCCGGTATGGGAACCGGGCTGCCTCAACTACACGAACTTCCCGAACAAGGACATGCTGGGCACCACGGGCCCCATCCTCTACGGCGCCCGGCAGGTGAGCACGTCGACGGACTCGCCCCTGTGTGGCGCGGCGACGCCCAGGCTCGTGAAGGTGGCGTTCTCGGCGTACTCCAGCGTGCCCTTCCCGGCGACGAAGGGGGCCTTGAGTGGCTTCTTCCGGGTGCTGGTGGCGGGCACGGTCCGAGACGGAACCCAGGACGTGCCTGGCTCCGACTACACCGTGTCGGGAGTCAACCGTGAGCGTGCCGAGCTGGTCGTCAGCCTCTGCACCGAATCGACGGCGACCACCCTCTCGACGGCCTACTACTTCACGAACGGCAACTTCCTCTGCTTCCAGGCCAACTTCTGAGCTGAGCGAGCAACGGCCCTGTCTCCAGGGTGTACAGGGCGTGGCTGCCTCCCGCCATCACCCGGGAGGCAGAGCTCCAGCCAGTGCGTTTGTATGCCCGCCTCGCCCGATGGAACGGAGGAGAGGTTTTTCGCTGGGGGCCTGTCTTCAGAAGTCGCCGCGATCGTTCAGCGCGTTCTCCCTCGCCACCACCGCCTGCACCTGCGTCGCCAGGAGCTTCGCGTCCGCCTTGCTTTCGCAGTTCCGGGTGCACGTGACGATGCCGTGGTAGCTCAGCCACTGGCCACCCTTCTTGGGATAGACCTGCTTGTACTGGTTGACGACGTCGACGGCTTCGCTGAACAGGTCGTGACGCTTGTTGCCTCGCGCCAGCTTCCCCACCGAGAAGCGGATGCCTGCCTTCTGGCGGTGATCTTCCCCGGGATCCACCAGGACCGAACGGGTGGCCTCCCAGCAGCCCACGATCTCCGCCGGAGTCACGACCAGGGTGGCGTGCTCGTTGAACTGCCAGACGCAGCAGGCATTGTCGCTGTCGTCCTCATTGGGGTCGTACGCCCAGCGATCCTTGTCCATCCAGAAGTCCTTCTTCTTGGGCAGGAAGGACCCCTCCATCCGGTTCGTCTCGACAGCTTCGGCGATCTTCTGCGCCTTGAAGGTGTTCGTCGTCCAGCGGGGCGCCACCGCGAAGATGTAATAGCTGTCTGATATCTCCTCGCTCTGGCTGTCCGTCAGCGGAAAGAAGGCGGCGCCCCGGATGTCGCGCGCCAGGCAGACGCCCGATTCGAGTTCGATGTCGTCATCGGAGCAGCGCCAGACCACCTTGCCCGCGTTGGCGTTCACGGGGGATTCACGTGCCCAGGCGGTGTTGAACCCCTGCTCGAAGACCTGGCTGACCGTCCTGCCAGAGCCCGTCGCATGCCAGAACAACTCCGTTCCGTCGTGGGTCTCATCGTAGGGGTAGCGGCCGTTTCCGACGGACAGCACCAGCTCCGCGTCGTCGTTGGCGAGAGGAGACAGTCTCAACGCGTCGCGCTTCCTCGATTCCAGCGTCATGGTGAATCGGCTGCCTTTCAGGGCTCCACGCGTGCCCGGTCTGGCCTTCCATCCTATCTGGATCCAGGGACGCGGACCGACGTGCGCTCCACCTGCCTGGAGGGTGAGGACGTAGCGGGTAGGGGATGCGGCTCCCCGACAACGGATGGCATCCGCATCTTGCTGGGCTGCCCAACAGCGCCCCCCGCGGTGCCGCGCCCCCGTCAGGGAAGGGAGCCCGGGCAGGGCCGCCGGACGCGCACGGGGCGCGTTGGAATCGCGTCAGCCCTTCATGGAGCCTGCAGGAGGGGGTCCTCCACGGAGCGCGACAGCTCACGCCACTTCAGCAGGGAGCGGCGGAAGTGCTCTTCCGGGGGCTCTTCGATGCCGAAGGTGTGGAGCAGCATGGGGCCCTCGTAACCGGCGCGGCGCAAGGGGAGCAGGTACCGGGTCCCCACGTCGAGGTCGCCCTGGTCGAGCGGCTGGATGACTTCGGACCAGCCGGGAGCGTGTGGATCGAACTCGCGTGCGGCGCCGTGGATGCTCGCGAGGGCGAGCTGGGGCGCGGCGGCCGTGATGACCTCCTCCAGCCGGTCCCGGTTTCCCGCCCGGAGCTCGTGACAGAGATGGAGCGAGGTCTTCAACCGGGGACGGTCGACCGCGGCGAGCAGGGCCAGCGACTCCTCGACGTTCTCGATGGCCTCTCCGTCATGCGGGTACAGCACGACGTCCACTCCGCGCGCGGCGGCCAGGTCCACCACGTCACGGACCGAAGCGACCATGGCCGCTTTCGCGTCAGGAGGGCCGCTCAGGATGAGCCAGAGCGCCGTCCGCCGTGGGGCGAGCGCCGCCAGCATCCCGTCCAGCGCCTCGCGGTCCCAGGACGTGTCGAAGGGCAGGACGAAGAGGACGGCGGGAAGGCGCACCCGTCCTGCCACCACCGCGGGCTGGGCGGCGTAGGTATCGAAGACCTCATGGCCCGGCCAGAACAGCGTCACCCCGGAGTAGCCGAGCGAATCAAGCAGCTCCACCTGCGCGGCGACCGGCCGCGACTCCAGCGTGAAGTTGAACGCACCGAGCGGTGCCTCAGGTGATTCAGGACGCCGTGGCTCGCCGCATCCCCATGCGGCCATGAGCAGCACGGCCGCCAGCCAATTCGGCCATGGGCCTCTGTTGGAATCGAAGGTGCGAGGCATGACAGCGTCTGACGATACCCCGAGGGATGAAACACGCGAAGCGACCGCGCCCTCCGCGTCTGACGACCGCGAAGGGCGCTGCCGACGGGCTCTACGGGATGGCTGTCGAATCAGAAGCGGGCGAGGAAGGCGTCGTAGCCGCCAGCGCTGGTGTTGCCGCCGAGGCTTCCGAAGGTGTGTCCGACGACGAAGGTGTTGCCGGAGGCATCCACGGCCACGCCATAGGCGATGTCCTGGGCCGGTGAGCCCAGGGTGCGGGTGCCCAGCTTGCTTCCGAGCGCGTCGTAGCGGGTGAGGAAGGCGTCGAAGGAGCCGACGCGCGGGTTGCCGTCGAGCGGGGCGGAGGTGTAGCCGACGAGCTGCACGACATTGTCCGAGGTGACGGCGACGCCGAACGCGTAGTCGGTCTGCGCGCTGCCGAGCATGCGGCTCCAATCGCGGTTGCCGGCGCTGTCGTAGCGGGCGAGCAGCACGTCGATGGTGCCATTGTTGGTGTTGCCGTCTAGGCTGCCGAACGTCTCGCCAGCGAGATAGACGCCACCGTCGGGGCCCACGGCGACGCTCTTGGCGTCATCGAGGTCGCCGGCGTCAATCTGCCGGACCCACTGCTGGGCGCCGAGGATGTCGAGCTTGAGCAGGAAGATGTCGCTGCTCACCGGAGAGGTGGTGCCGTCGAGGCTGCCATGGGTGTTGCCGACGACGTAGACCTCGTGGGTGGGCGTGACGGCGATGCCGCGCGCCATGTCGCCCGTGGGGGTGCCGTACTGCTGGAGCCAGTACGGGTTGCCCCCCGTGTCGTAGAGCGCGACGACGATGTCGTAGTTGTTGGCGTTGCCACCGTTGGCGAAGCTGCCACCGGTGTAGCCGGCGAAGTAGAGCGTGTCATCCGCGCCGATGGCGAGCCCGGTGGCGAAGTCATCCATCTGCGTGCCGTTCTGTCGCAACCACAGGCGGTTGCCGTCCGCGTCATACTTGGCGATGAAGAAGTCGATGCCGCCCGCGTTGGTGTAGAAGTCCAGGCCTCCGAAGGTGGTGCCGGCGACATACGCGTTGCCGTCCGCGTCGGTGGCCACGGCGGTGGCGCGGTCCATCTGCGCGGTGCCGAGCTGGCGGACCCACTGGAGGTTGCCGTCGGTGTCGTACCGGGCAAGGAAGGCGTCCTGGCCGCCGGCTTGCGGATCGGCGCCGAGCCGGCTGGTGGTCTGGCCTGCCACGTAGACACCCGTGCCCGAGACAGCCACGGCGTTGGCCTGCTCGTCACGGTGGGCGCCAAGCTGGCGCACCCAGGAGGCAGGGGGGACCTGGGCCTCGGCGACAGAGGGGGCGCCCAGGGCGCAGGCGATGCTGGCGAGTCCGAACATGCTCAAGAGGGGGTGTTTCATCACGCACTCCATTTCTCAGTGGGGGGACTGAGCCGTGGCTCCGGGAACAAATCTGCTGCCACGGCACCCTTTCAAGACCACGAGAAACGGTCGCACGGAAGATGGGTAGACACAGACCCGGATTTGAATGATGCGCTGTGGCAATTCCAGCTCGCCCTCCAATGACAAGCCAGCCCATCGGCTCGGCCATCAGCGGCCGGGATTCAGACGAACGCGCTTCTGGCTTCCCGCAGCACCTTGAACAGCCTGTCCCGATTCAGGTGCCCCTTGGCGAAGGCCTTCGGCGCGAAGACCTGCTTGAGCGATGCATCCGAAGCGTCGAAGTCACCTGATACAAAAGGGTGTCTGGCCTTCACCTTCGCCCGCACGTCGTGGTCGTCGGCGATGACCGCCTCTGCCTTCATCACGCCGCCAACCCGGAGCGAGGCGTCGTTGCCGTGACCCCAGACCACCTGGGCCTCCAGGTCCTGGCCAACAATCACCTCCCCATCCGAGTCCACGCCGGTGGCGCGCAGCGAGCCCCCCACCACGAGCAGTCCTTCGGGGCCCGCGTTGCGCAGGACGCCATCCACCGTGAGGTCGCCGGTCACGAGCAACGGCCCGTCCACGTGCAGGTCGCCCTTCACCACCAGGTTGCCTCGCACGAAGCGCGGAAGCTTGGAGAGGCGAGGCGTCTTCGCTTCGGTGGGCAGCACGTCCCGCGCGAGCTCCACCAGGGCCATGGCCGTCCAGGGAGGCGCGCCCTGGACCGCCGCCGCGAGCGCGTCCCAGGACGTGGCGCCTTCCAGCGCGAGTCGCTCCAGGACCTGCTCGACGGCGGCCACGTCCTTGTCTTCGTAGTACCAGGCCTTGAGCACCGCCTTGCGCCGGGAGGCCAGCGCCTCCCGCAGCGGCTGCACGTCCACCGCGCCCGCCTTGCCCGAAGGCGCCCTGGCGCCCATGAGTCGGGCGAGGTGCGGGTTGCCGTGCTCCAGCGCCTCCGTCACGGGCGTCTGGCCCGCGGCGTTCTTTCGGGTCGCATCCGCTCCCGCCTGGAGCAGGACTTCGATGACGGGGCCCCGTTCCTTGACGCGCGCATGCTGGTGCAGGGGCGTCCAGCCCTTGCCTGCGTTGGGGTTGGCCCCCGCTTCGATGAGCGCCCGCGCCACGTCGGCCTGCCCAGCGTCGAAGAGCGCCGTACGCCCGGATGCGTCGAGCGCGTCCACGGGAACGCCGCCCCCGGCCAGCAGGGCGATGCAGGCCCTGCTGCCGTGTTCGGCCGCCGCGTGCAGGGGCGTGGCCTTCCGCGCGTCGACGGCTTCCGGGGAGACCCCCAGGCGAAGCAGCTCCTTCACCAGCGCCGGGTCCTCCACGCTCGCGGCCAGGTGGAGGGCCCCGCGCTTGTGTTGGTCCCGGGCCTCCAGGTCGGCTCCCAGCGCGACCAGGGCCAGCACCCGGCCGGTCCGGCTGTCGCCCTCGAAGCCAGGGCCGAAGAAGGGCTCCGCGTCGAGCCCCGCCGCCAGCAGGAATCCGTCGTCCAGGGACCTGGCCTTCCGCGCCGGAGGACGTGGCCTGGGCTTCTGCTCGCGGAGCCAGGCGTGGAAGCCTTCGTCGGAGAAGGCGCCCTCCAGGCCCTGGAACGCGAGCGGGTCATCGTCGCTCTCCACGCCGTGGGCCCGCATGCCGGGAGACGCTTCCACCAGCGCGAGCAGCTTCCGGTAGCCCTGCTCGGGTGGGCCCTGCCGCAACGCGCGCCAGGCGGCGAGCCCGCGACGCGCGCGCGCATGGTCCACGAGCTCCCGCAGGCCTTCCGCCTCCGCCAGCGCGGCCTCCGCCTGCTCGAGTTCGGCCGCCGTCGGATTGCGCCGCATCCGGTCCTCGGCCCATTGGCTCAGGGCCAGTGAGCGGGCCTTCTGGGCGACCGACAGCTTTCCGCCGGGCTTCGTGCCCCGGGTCGACGCGAGGACGCGGTCGCGGACCTTCCAGTGCTCGGCCTTCACTTCGCGTTCCCAGCGGTGGGGCTCCGCGCGCCGCGTAGGGTCCCACGCCCAGTTGAGCGAGTGCAGCGCCAGCAGGTGCTCCGGGTCCGCCGCCAGCACCTCGCGCAGCAGGGGAATGGCCTCATCCAACCGGGGTGGCATTTCATCCAGCAGCCCGTCCGCCTTCTTCATCAAGGCGGAGACATCGGGCTTCCGGGGCATGGGGGGACGTGCCATGGCGGGCACCTTGCCAAGAAGGGAAGGCCGGCGCGCGCGAAATGCGACAAGGCCTCGGACGCCAGCAGGCGCTCCGAGGCCTCATCCCGAAACATCCGGTCCTCCGGGTGCCGGGCGTCTAGTTACAGGGCGCGCCGCAGAGGCCAGCACCGCGGGCCTGACATGCCGCATGGCCCGAGCAGAACAAGCCATCTCCCGTGCAGCAGCCGAGCAGATGCGAGGTCTCGTCCGGAACCACGTTGCTGGGCGCCGTCGATACGAGCACGGGCTCTTCATTCACCGTGGAAGAGGAGACAGCCATTCCCACCACGAAGGCGAAACTCAGGGCGACTCCGGAAACGAGCATGCGCAGCATCTGGGGCTCCTTGGGTTGAGAGGCATCTGGAAGCGTACTCCCAGTGCCTCTCCAATCCAAGACGCCGCGGTGGATGAAGTCGGTCAGTTCTGATTGGGGATAGGGATGGTTGAGTATGGATGTATTTTGGTGGACGGAGTGGATGGCGCACCGTTCAGGGTGTGGTTTCCACTGAGGGGGCGGCTCAAGGCGCGGGGGCCGAGGTCTCGCACTTGTACCGCTTGTTGATCTTCTGGATGTCCAACGGGCTCAGGCCATTGCGCTGGCCGATCTTGTGCTGAAAGGTCACGTCCTTCGTGGTGATGGTAGGGGACCCGTTGGCGCTGAAGTCGGTTGGGGGATGGTGCATGACGGACAGGTAGTCATACGGCAGGCCCTGGGTGCCGAGATCTCTGAC
Source organism: Myxococcaceae bacterium (assembly GCA_004173515.1). Classification (GTDB taxonomy): domain Bacteria; phylum Myxococcota; class Myxococcia; order Myxococcales; family Myxococcaceae; genus Corallococcus. The sequence goes on from SECN01000045.1 coordinate 26,605, forward strand.
CATCGCGAATTGGTCCCTCGCGTCCGCTTTGACATTCTGAAGGTTGATGGTCACGAACTGGTCGCGATCGGGCCTTGTATCCTCGTGCATGAAGCCCAAGGCATGGGTCATGTCGTGAAGGATGTATCCAATTTTTTTATCGCATCCATTTCCGACGCTGAGTGCCTGCTCTCCTCCATACACTCCAATGTTTGAGTAACATCCTTCGCCATTGATGAACTTGATATAGTTGGGCTGGTTGGTGCGTGGAACAAATCTCACGCACGTGAATTTCGCCATGTGGGCGATCGCGGCATTGATGGCTGGGATTCGACTGGGGATGGCCTTGATGGTGGGGTCGATGATGTAGGGAACCAGTACGAGCTTGTTGTTCTTCGGATCTTTGTAGTTCCAGAAGTCAATGATGACTTCGGTGGTGCTTTTGGTAGGGGGCGAGCCGTGTGCAATGGGCGTCCCCAGGGGGAGCGACAGCAACAGGAGCAGAGCGATGCGATGCGACCACGGGGGGCGTGTCATGGTGCGTTTCCTCGGGAGTGTGGGCGTTCGCCGACTGCGCGATTTCGTTCACGGAAGAAATCGATGAAGGCTCGGAGCTTGAGCGGCATCTGCTGACGGTTGGGGTAGTAGAGATAGAACGGTTCGCGAGGCAGCACGTGGCGCTCCAGGACAAGCTTGAGTCTGCCGGTGGCCAGCTCGCTCGCCGCGGGGTCACGCTGGTGACCGAGCCGTTCATCCTGCCGGTGATCCACCGCAAGCTCGCGTTCATCGCCGACCCCTTCGGCAATCTCATCGAGCTTGCGCAGGTGCTGTGATGCCAGGGATGACGTCGGTGATGCGCAGGTGGCGCGGTTGGGCCTGCACCCGCTCGAACCAGGAGCGGATGGCGGGATAGGGGCCCAGGTCGAATCGGCCCTCCTCCGCCACGTGCGTGTACGCATACAGCGAGATGTCCGCGAGGCTGTAGTGCTCGCCCGCGAAGAAGGGCCGCTTGCGCAGCTCGCCCTCCATGACGTCGAGCGCGGCGTAGCCTTTCTGGATGCGCTCCTCCAGCTCCTTCTCCTTGCCGGAAGGAACACCGAAGAAGGTGAGCCACGCCCGAGCCACGGCGATGTAGGGCTCGTGGCTGTACTGCTCGAAGAACATCCACTGGAGCATCCGTGCCCGCTCCAGCCGGTCGGTGGGAATGAAGGGCGTGCCCTCCGCGAAGTACCAGAGGATGGCGTTGGACTCGGCGAGG
>SECN01000398.1 GCA_004173515.1 Myxococcaceae bacterium
CCCTCGCGCATGGGTCCGATGGCCGCCTCGAACACCTGCGACGCCAGCCGGTGCCCGTTGGCCAGGTAGCGCAGCACGTCGATGGTCTGCCCCGCCTCGCGCGAGCGCAGGTACGCCGCCTGCGCCTCCGCGAACAGGTCCGGCGACGTGCCGTCCGTGCCCAGCGACGCGCGGGCCCCGAACTTCAGCGCCGGCGCGTACCCCACCTCCAGCCCCTGGTTGGAGCGCGGCGTGTGCACCAGCCACGTCCCCGTGGCCAGCACCTGCGCCAGGTCCGCCCACTCCAGGTGGCCCGCGTGCGCCGCCATCGCGCGGGGCGACAGCAGGTTGCCGTTCAGCAGGCGCGTCACCGGCGGGTTGCCGTGGCGCTCGGTGGACAGCCGCTCGTCCAGCGGATCCTCCGCGAGCGGGAAGTGCAGCCCGGTGTTCGTGGTGTTGAGCGCCTCGCCCAGGCCCTGGAGCGCGTCGTCGCCCAGGGTGAAGACGGGCCCCGCGCCCACCTGTCCCCGGAAGCGGCCCCGGGCCTTGCGCGCGAAGCTGACCGTCTCCTCCAGGCCCTCCTCGCGTCCCACCGCGCCCATGCGGTCCGTCACCGCGTAGGACAGCACGCCGCGCACGCCCACCTCATGGAGTCCGCGCGCCACGCGCAGGAGCGAGCCCGTCACCGCCTTGGGCGAGGCGTGCAGGTCGAACAGGGTCGTGGTGCCGCACTGGATGGCTTCCAGCCCGCCCGCCGTGGCGCCCACCTGCACCGCGTCCAGGTCCAGCGCGTTCTCGAAGGGCCAGCGCACCTGCTCCAGCAGCGCCTGGTAGGTGGCCGGCGGAGGCCGCACCAGTCCGCGCGACAGCACGCTCGCGAGCCGCTGGTGCGCGTTGACGAGCCCCGGGAAGACGAGCTTGCCGGACAGCGCCACCACCTCGTCGTCGGGGCCGGGCGTCAGGTCCTCGCCGCGCGCCACGATGCGCTCGCCTTCGATGCGCAGGTCCACCCGCTCGACGGAATCCCTCCCTGCATGCGCGACGGTGCGCGAGGTTCGTGACGTGGCCCCCTCCCCTTAGGGGTCCCACTGAAAGCGCGACAGGTTAGCACTGCCCCCCCGCCCCCGGTCACCGGGGACGCGCCGTCTTCCACCCACACCCGTCGTCCCGGCCCGGCCAACACGGTGCGCATGGGCCCGGGCCGGGGCCTGGACACCCCTGAAACATCCCGGTTCCAAGGGTTCCGGGGTGGGAACAGCCAGGCAGGCATCCCCGCAGGACCTTGGGTGCTGGAGGCGCGGGCCCGTAGACTGCTGCCACCTTGGTGTCGGAATCCGGCTTCTCCTGGGCAGGGCGCTACCGCTTGAGTTCGCGCATCGCGACGGGCGGCATGGCCGAGGTGTATCTGGCGCGCCCCATCTCCCCGGACGGGCAGCGCGGCCCGGCGGTGGCGGTGAAGAAGCTGATGCCGCACATGGTCGTGGACCGGCGCATCGTGCAGATGTTCCTCAACGAGGCGCGCATCACCGCGCAGGTCCGGCACCCCAACGTGGTGTCCATCCTGGAGCTGGGCATGGAGGGCACGGAGCCCTTCATCGCCATGGAGCTGTTGGAGGGCTGTTCGTTCGCGGAGCTGCGGCGGGAGGCGGCGGAGCTGGGGCACCGGGTGCCCTTGGGCATCACGCTGCGCGTGCTGGTGGATGCGTGCCGGGGGCTGGATGCCGCGCACCGGGCCGTGGATGAAGCGGGCCGGCCCCTGAAGATCGTCCACCGCGACTTCACGCCGGACAACATCCACGTGGGCGTCAACGGCGCGGTGAAGGTCATCGACTTCGGCATCGCGAAGGCGGACGCGCTGGGGTCGGGCACGGAGCCGGGGACGCTGAAGGGCAAGTTCTTCTACATGTCGCCGGAGATGATCGCCGGCCGCAGCGTGGACCACCGCGCGGACCTGTTCGCGGCCGGGGTGATGCTCTACGAGCAGCTCTGTGGCCGCCGGCCCTTCACCGGCATGTCGCCCGACGAGGTGCTGTCGCGCATCGCGGAGGGACGGCCCAAGCCGCCCACGGCGTTCGACCCGTCGGTGCCGCAGGCGCTGGAGGCGGTGTGCCTGATGGCGCTCGCGAAGGATCCGGAGGCGCGCTTCGACAGCCTCCAGACCTTCATCGCCGCCATCGAGTTGCTGGGCGGCCCCGCGGAGGTCGCCACGCCGACGCAGGTGGCCGCGTACCTGGACACGCTGTTTCCGCCGGACCGCGACCCCAAGCGCCTGGCCCTGCGGCGCGCGAGGCTCGCGGATCCGTCGAACTCGGGCACGGACGCCACGCCCGCGGCGGACGAGATGCCGTCGTTCGCGACGCGGCGGCCGACGGAGCCGGAGCGCATGGCGTCGAGCACCGGCGTGTACGGGTCGGGTTCGTGGCCCGGGCCTCCGGGTGGAACCGAGGTCCTGTCCCCCGGTCCGGGGGGCCGGCCCGCAGCTCAAGGTGACACCACCTCCGTGACCTCCTGGCCCGCGCCGCACGGTGGCGCGGACGGCGTGGCTCAGGGTGCGGCGCCATGGACCGGACCGCACGGTGGCGCAGGGGAAGCAGGCTCCTGGCCCGCGCCGCACGGTGGTGCTGGGGCAGCAGGCACGCGGCCTGCGCCGCACGCTGATGCTGGGGCAGCAGGCACGCGGCCTGCGCCGCTGGGGGGCACTGGCCCCTCGGACGCGTTGCCCGCGCAGACAGGAAGAGGATTTTCGGAGGCGTCTTCGTCCCCGGCAGCTTCACGCGGCCCTGCTCCTCGCGAAGGCCAGCACGGCCCCGGCTCCATCGCGTCCACTCCGCACGGCGACACGCGGGGGACCGCCTCCACCGCCTCTTCGTCGCGCGGTGAGGTTCCGAGCAAGCCGAACACGCGAGCCTCCACGACAGGCGCCCCCCGGTCGCGCAGAGGCATCGCCCTGCTCGCGGGCGTGCTCGTCCTGGGCGGGCTGGGCGCGGGGGCCACGTGGTTCCTGGGGCGTCCGGATGTCCTTCCCACCGCGCGGATCGCCGCCGCCGAGGCCGCCGCGACGCCGGAGGCGAAGGCCTCCGCGCTGGAGGGACTGGGCAAGGACGCACGCGCCACCGCCACGGAGCTGGCCCGCGCGGGCACCCTGCTGCTCGACGCGGGCGCCCACCCCCAGGCCCTGGCCCTCGCGGAGGCGTACACCGCTCGCTTCCCCAAGGAGGCCGAGGCCCACCTGCTCGCCGCGCGGGCCGCCACCGAGCTGCGCATGGGCAAGCGCGCCGAGCGCGCCATCGACGAAGCCACCCTGCTCGCGCCCAAGGACATCCGCGCGCCCCTGGCCCTGGCCGACCTGCGGGCCCTCCAGGGGGATGTGCCCGGCGCGTTGACCGCGCTCGCGAAGGCGTACGCGCAGTCCCCCCACTCCGCCCTGGTGGCGCCCCGCTACGGCCAGCTCCTGTCGCAAGGGGGCCGGCTGGACGAGGCCGCCAACGTGTTGTCCACATGGACGCGTCAGCATGACGACGCCGAGGCCCTCGCGGAGCTGGGCTTCGTGCGCTTCCGACAGGAGAAGCTGGACGACGCGGCCTCGCTGCTCAAGCGCTCGGTGAGGAAGGCCCCTTCGCTCGCGGTGGCCCATTCGTACCTGGGGGCCGTCCTCTTCCGACAAGGTGACCTGCGCGGCGCCGAGCGCGAGTACCGTGAAGCGGAGCGACTGGCTCCGGACGATCCCCGGGCCCTGACGGCGCGCTGCCGGCTGCATGCCCATACGGGCGACACCGCGGCGGTGGCCGAGGTGAAACGTAAGCTGGCGGAAAAGTTCCCCGCCCAGGCGTCGGCACTGGCGGCGGAGTGCGGCCCGGGGAATTAAATCCCCTCCATGCGCCTTCGCCTCCTCGTCCTCGCCGCGTCCAGCCTGCTGATGACGGCCGCCGCCTGTGACCCCGCCTCGGATGCTCCCGCCCCCACGCCCGATGCGGGGACGCAGGAGCCGGACACCACCGCCGGGGACGTGGCGCCCGCCGACCGCACCGCCTGCACGGGCCTCACCGTGGCCACGGGCACCTACGACTGGACGGTCGAGCACGGGGGCCGCACGCGCGCCTACCGCGTCCACGTGCCCACCGGCTACGACGCCACGAAGCCCACGCCCGTCGTGTTCAGCTTCCACGGCTTCGCCTCCAACGAGGTGGAGCAGGAGCAGTTGAGCCGGTTCTCCACGCTGGGCGACACCGAGGGCTTCATCGCGGTGTACCCGCGCGGCCTCAACTTCCCGGAGATCTACGGGCAGGGCGACGCGGACACCCGGGGCTGGAACGGCGTCGCGTGCTGCGGTCCGGCGCAGATCGCCAAGGTGGACGACGTGGGCTTCGTGGACGCGGTGCTCGCGGACCTGGACACGCGCGTGTGCACGGATCCGCGCCGCGTCTTCGCCAGCGGCTTCTCCAACGGCGGCTTCTTCTCCTACCGGCTGGCCTGTGAGCGCGCCCAGCGCTTCGCCGCCGTCGCGCCCGTCGCGGGCATGGAAGCACTGACGGACTGCGACCCGTCCCGCCCCATCCCCGTGCTCCACTTCCACGGCACCGCGGATCCGACCATCCTGTACGACGGCGGCGACAACCTCACCGGCTTTGGAGGAACGCGCTACCCGTCCGCGCCCGAATCCGTGCGCCACTTCGCCGAGCGCAACGGCTGCACCGGCCCGGAACAGCAGACGTACCAGCAGGGCAACAGCACCTGTGTCGCCGCCACCGGCTGCACGCCGGAGAGCGCCACCGCGAGCCTGTGCACCGTCACCGGCGGCAAGCACGCCTGGCCCGGCCAGCCTGGCTACAACGAAGGCACGCCGGACCTGGACGCGACGCAGGCGATGTGGCGCTTCTTCCAGGCCCGGCCCCGCCCCTGACGGAGCACGCCACGCCGCCCCGAGCCCTCATCCTCAACGCCGATGACCTGGGCTACGACCCGGGCATCACGCGGGGCCTCCTCCGAGCCCTGCGAGAGGGCGTCGTCTCCTCCGCCACGCTGCTGGTGAACACGCCGTGGTCGGAGGAGGCCGCGAGGCAGGCGCAAGGACTCGCCATCGGGTTGCATCTGAATCTCGACCGGGGCCCTCCTGTCGGCCCTGGCTTCCCGCGCGAATTTCGGACCATGGAAGGAGGCTTCATCGGCGTCCACGCGGATCAACTTCCGGCGGACGTGGTGGAGGCGGAAGCGTTCGCGCAGTTGGGCCGGGCGGAGCTGCTGCTGGGCCGGCCCGTCACGCACCTGGACGTGCACAAGCACCTGCACCGGCATCCCCGCGTGCTGGAGGGACTGGCGCGGGTCGCACGGCGCGCGGGCCTTCCGGTGCGGTCCATCGACGCGGACATGCGCTCCGCGCTCCGGGCCCGGGGCGTGGCCACGAATGATCATTTCGTGGGGGAGTCCGGGGAAGAAGCCTGCTGGACGCCGGAGCGCTTCGCGGAGGCGTTGGCGGCGCTGCCCTCCGAAGGCATCACGGAGTGGATGTGCCATCCGGGCCACCTGCCCGAGTTCGTCACCAGTCGCTATGCGGCACAGCGCGAGGTGGAGCTGGCCACCTTCCTCCATCCACGCTCACGTGAGGCGTTGGACAAGGCGGGACTGCGCCCCACGGACTTCCGCGTGCTCGGCGCCTCCTGAGCGGGCGCGGGTCCTCACACCGAAGCGCCCTACGACGCGAGCACGGGCTCCGACTCGGCCAGAGGCACGAACCGGCGGCACTCCCGGGTCAGCACGTTGCGCACGCCCGCGAGCAGTTCGTCCGCGCGGTAGGGCCGTGCACACAGCGCGGCGTTCTCATGCGCCCACCACGGCCGTGAGTCCCCCGCCAGCAGGATGGGCACCGGCCGGGCGCGGGGCAGCGTGGCGAACGTCTCCAGGAACGACCCCACCTGGGGCTGCGTGGCGCTCGTCGACAGCACGATGAGGTCCACGGGCAGGTGCGTCGCCTTGCGCAGGGCCTCCGCGCCGTTCTGCACGGTGAACACCTCGAAGCCCTCCGCCCGGAGCGTGCGCTCCGCCGAGGCTTCCTGCCCCCGGTCCTCGTCCAGCACCAGCACGCGACGGGGCAGCCTGCGCACCTCATGGGCCGCCATGCGCGGCAGGTCCAACGTGAACGTGGAGCCCTCGCCCTCGAGGCTGCTCAGCACCAGCGTCCCGCCGTGCATCTTCACGATGGAGTGGCTGATGAACAGCCCCAGCCCCAGCCCGCCGAAGTTGCGGTGCGACACGTTGCGCGCCCGGTAGAAGCGCTGGAACACCTGTCCCTGGTCGGCGCCCGGAATCCCGATGCCGTGGTCCTGCACCTGGATGCGCGCGGCCTCCGCCGTGCGCTCCACCCGCACCGCGATGGGCGCTCCCGCCGGGCTGTACTTGTGCGCGTTCTCCAGCAGGTTCACCAGCACCTGCTCCAGCCGGTCGCGGTCGCCCAGCATCCAGACGCCGTCGGGAGGCACCTCCACGGAGAAGGGGCGCTCGAAGGCATGGCGGAAGTGGTCCACCACCTCCGCCACCAACTGCCCCACCTCCAACGGCGCGGAGTCCAGCGCCAGCCGCCCCAGCTCCAGACGGCTTGCGTCCAGCAGGTCCTCCACCAGCCCCGCGAGCCGGTCCACCTGCCGCTTCGACTTGAGCACGCTGGCCAGCTCCACCGGCTGCCCCGCGGCGATGCGGCGCTCCATCGTGTACAGGCCCAGCTTGAGCGGCGTGAGCGGCGTCTTCAGCTCATGCGACGCGATGGACATGAACTCCTCGCGCACGCGCAGGGCCGCCTGGGCCTCGCGCAGCAGCCGGGCGTTCTCCACCGCCACCGCGAGCTGGCTGGCCGCCGCGCTCCACATCTCCAGCTCGCGCACGGAGAACGAAGCGCCCTGTTCCTTGTAGATGAGCAGCAGGCCCACCGTGCGGCGAGGCGCGCACAGCGGCACCGCCGCGAACACCGAACCCACCGTGTCCCCGGAGCCCCGCTGGATGCCCAGCTGCGGCTGACGCAGGGCCAGCGCCTGCCGGTACGGATCCTCCGACGGGTCGAACGCATCCCCGGGCGCCTCGAGCCCCTCCAGGTCCGACACCGCCATGCGGCGCAGCGTCGCGTCGTCCTCCTCGTAGAGGAACACCTCCGCGCGGCGCACCTGGGCACACCTCACCAGGGACACCACGGCGGCCGAGCAGACGCGGTCCACCTCCAGCGACTCACCCACCGCGCGGGCAATCTCCCGCACGGCCTGTGAAAAGGCGCCCTCGTCCGCTCCAGCGCGTCCAGGCTGCGGCCGTGCTCCAGCGCGTCCAGCAGCGTGCCCCCGGGTGGGAGCGCCACGCCCGTCTTGGCCGCGAAGCCCTCCTCGCACCACTGGACGCGAAGGTCAGGCCCTACGCGCAGCAGCGCTTGGGGCAGGCACGAGAGGACATCCTCGACGTCGTTCGGTGGCAGCATGGTGGGGGCGCGGCAGGGGTCGCCAGGGAGCAATATGAACCCCCTCTCATGTTCGCCAACCACCCCCCGGCGATCTGCTGGCCTCCAGGGCCCTGCCGCGTTGGAACCCGGACAAAGGGGGCGCCGGGCAGCCAGGGAGGCAACGCTCGGGAGGGCGGCGACAGCCGGCGGACGTGTGCTAGACGACACCGCCATGTCCTCTCAGCCGTCCAAGGAAGTCCAGACCTTCCCCAATCCCGCCCCCGAGCGCGATTACGAGATCGCCTTCGACGTTCCGGAGTTCACGTGCCTGTGCCCGCTGACGGGCCAGCCGGACTTCGCGCGCTTCACCATCAAGTACGTGCCGGATCAGCTCTGCGTGGAGCTCAAGAGCCTGAAGCTCTACATGTGGTCGTACCGCAACGAGGGCGCCTTCCACGAGAAGGTGACCAACACCATCGCGGACGACATCGTGAAGGCCATCCAGCCGCGCAAGCTCACCGTGGTGGG
>SECN01000399.1 GCA_004173515.1 Myxococcaceae bacterium
CGTCAGGCGCAGGGGTTCGCCGGGGCGGGGGGCCACGGGGGTGATGACGCCCTGGAGCGCGTCCTCGGCGTCCTGCCAGGACAGCGCCAGCACTTCATTGCGACGCTCGACCTTGATCTGATCCGCCGCGGGGGCCGCGACGGCATGCAGGGTCAGCAGGCAGGTCGCGACGACCCACCCCAGGAAGGTGGACCTGCGGCTTTGCCTCAATGGTCGCTGTCCCCTAAGATGCGCTGCCCTGTCACCTTCCACCAAGCCCGCTCCCCCCGGGGAGTACCCGGGATGAACCCTCAAGCCTTCGGGAAATACCAGCTCCTCAAGAAGCTCGCCACGGGCGGCATGGCCGAGGTCTGGCTTGCGCGTCAGTCCGGAATCGAGGGCTTCCAGAAGGACGTCGTCGTCAAGCGCATCCTCCCGCACCTGGCGGAGGACCGCGAGTTCGTGGAGATGTTCCGCAACGAGGCGCTGATCGCCGCGCGCTTCAACCACCCGAACATCGCGCAGGTGTACGAGTTCGGCGAGGCCAACGGGACCTACTACATCGCCATGGAGTTCATCCACGGCGAGGACCTGGGCCGGGTCATGCGCAAGGCCAGCGGGATGAACCAGTGGATCGCCCGGCCGCTGGCGGTGCGCATCGTCGCCTCCGCGTGCGAGACGAAGTCCGGCGCCATCAAGGGCAAGTTCGCGTACATGGCGCCCGAGCAGGCCGCCGGCAAGTACCTGGATGCCCGCGCGGACATCTTCGCCATCGGCCTGGTGCTGTACGAGATGCTCACCGGGCACCGGCCGCTCAAGAAGGACTCGGAGCTGGCCACGCTGCAGGCCGCCATGGAGTGCTCCATCCCCGCCCCGTCCGAGGTGGCCGACGTGCCCCGGGACATGGACCACGTGGTGATGCGCGCCCTGGCCAAGAGCGCGGACGACCGCTACAACACCGCGCAAGAGCTGCAGTCCTCCTTGGAGGAGCTGCTCGTCAACGAGCGCTGGGTGGTGGGCTCGGTGCAGATCTCCGAGCTGATGAAGACGCTCTTCTCCGACCGGCTGGCGGAGGAGCTCAAGCAGGGCCAGTTCGTGCCGGTAGGCGAGGACTCCAGCACGTCGCCGCCCCGGCCGCCCCCGGAGATGAGCTGGGAGGCCCCGCCGGGTGAGTCGTCCTCGCAGCGCGAGCGTGCGCGCGGCAACACCCGCGCCGGTCCCGCGCCCCGCCGCGCGACGGGCATGGCGCCCGCGGTCGTCCCGGAGGATCCGAACGAGTACGACGCCCCGTCGCTCACGGGCGTGGAGTCGCAGCCGCGCCGCCGCTCCAGCGTGTCGGAGCCGGCGGCCCGCCGCAGCACGTCCTCCAGCAACCCGGGCGTCACGCAGGTGGCGCGCACCAACTCGCGCTCGGACTTGCGAAGCCAGCCCATGGAGGACGTGCCCACGCCTCCTCCGCCCCGGCGCACGATGTCGCGTGTGGTGCCGGTGTCGGAGCCTCCGCCCTCGCGCTCGCGCTCCGGCGTGCAGCAGCGCATGGACGTGGAGGAGGACGACGAGCGCACCCGCCTGCCTCCGCCGGAGGATGATCCGGACACGGTGCCGGCGCCCGTGGCGCGCCGCCGCTCCAACACCAGCCAGCAGTCCGCCGTCGAGCCGCCGCGCCGCCGCACCTCCAGCCGCGTGGATGCCCCCCGCCCGCGCCCCGCGCAGGTGGAGGACGAGGACTCCGCCCTGCGGCGTCCGTCCCGGAACAACGCCCCCGCGGTGCGGGAGGAGCGGGATGCGCCGGCGCGGCCCCGGGGCCAGGGCGTGCGCACGGTGGCCACGGTGGGCTTCATCGTGGGCCTGCTCGCGGTGCTGGTGCTCTTCCGGGAGCCCATCCTCGCGGCGGCGACCTCCAAGGCCGCGGACGCGCAGGGCGTGTGGCTCACGGTGAACACCAACCAGCCGGTGAAGGTGTCGGTGCGGCACACGGAGCGCTGTGGCAGCCCGGAGCCGGTGACGGTGCTGGGCACCGCGCCGCTCACGCGCGCGCAGGGCGCCCACCTGCAGGACACGCTCATCCTGGAGAACGAGACCCAGGGCATCTACCTGGAGGACTCGGAGGAGCTCGCGTTCGGTCAGCCCGGCGAGCTGAAGACCTTCGAGCGCAGCTTCAAGGAAGGCACGCTCCGGCTGAAGATCACGCCCAAGACGATGACGGGCCTGACCGTGTACCGCAACAACCAGTCCCTGGGCAGCGCCACCGCCACGCTGAAGCTGATGGAGGGCCGGCAGCGGCTGGAGCTGCGCGGCACGAAGCTCAAGGAGCCCGTCGCCTTCGAGGTCATCATCAAGCCTGGCGAGACGAAGGACGAAGTGCTGGACCTGGACTCCGCGCTCTAGCCCCTAGTAGCGGGGCAGGGAGGGGTCCACGGTGCGCGAGTACAGGTCGATGCCGCCGTGGAGCGACACGGCGTCCAGGCCCAGGTCGCGCAGCCAGGCGGCGCCGTCCAGGCTGCGCACCCCATGGTGGCAATACACGACGATGGGGCGGCCCCGGAGGGCCTGGAGGGCCTCGGTGTGTTCCTCCAGCTCCGGCAGGGGCATCAGCACCGAGTCCGGCAGAGCCACCCATTCGTGTTCGTGGACGAAGCGCACATCCACCAGGACGGGGCGGGATTCGGGGGGGCCGGCCAGGCGCCGGGCCAGCTCGGTCGGGGTGATTTCAGGGATGGGCATGGGGGTTACCTTGTGTTCTGACGGGAAGGGGCCCAAGGGGTCCCATGGCTTTTCAGGCGCCAGGGCGTTATGAGGCGCCGTTCACGAGGAGTTCAAGCACATGGACACGTCTACCGCCGTCGCCGGCTCCACGCCGGTCTCCCAGCCCGCCGCCAACGTGCCCGTCCAGTTGACGGCCGCCGCCCTCGCCCAGGTGAAGACGGTCATCCAGGCCCAGGGGTTCCAGGACTACTTCTTCTCCATCCGCGTGGTGCCGTCCGGCTGCAGCGGCCTGGGGTACGACCTGAACCTGGTCAAGGAGTCCAAGGCGGGTGACCAGGTGTGGGAGCAGGATGGCGTGAAGATCGCCACCGACGCGCTGAGCGCCCAGTACCTGTCGGGCACGCACATCGACTACGTCACCAGCATCACCGGCGCGGGCTTCAAGTTCGAGAACCCGAACGCCAAGTCGTCCTGCGGCTGCGGCACGTCGTTCACGACCTGAGTCGCGCGGGCAACGAAAAAGCAGGGCAGGGGCCGGGTTGGGACGCCAGACAGGCGTGCCCCCGGCCCTTCGCTTGTCCTGCGGGTCCGGAGGCTCAGGCGCCGGCCACGGGCTTCATGACCTTCATCCAGGACTGCTCCTCCTTGCCACGGCCGCGGCGCTGGGCGCGGCGGGCCTCGGCCTCCGCGAAGGCGGAGCGCTCCGCGTCCGTCTCCAGCAGCAGCGGGGGCACCGGCACGCCCTTGCCGTCCTTGTCCTGGGTCACGAAGGTGAGCAGCGCGCTGGTGGTGAGGTGGCGCTCGCCCGTCAGCGGGTTCTCCGCGTGCACGGTGACGCCCACCTCCAGCGACGTGCGGAACGTGGCGAGCACGCGCGAGTGGAGCAGGGCAATCCACCCGACGCGGATGGGGGCGTGGAAGTGCAGGTCGTCCATGGACGCCGTCACCACGACCTGACGGCAGTGGCGCTGGGCGGCCACGGCGCCGCAGATGTCGATCCACTGCATCACCTTCCCGCCGAACGCGGCGTTCAGGTTGTTGGCGTCCGGGGGGAGGATGAGCTGCGTCATCACCACTTCGGAGTCGCGCGGGCTCTTCGGGGTCAGGTCGTGCATGGCCCCGAAGCGTGTCACGGAAGGCGCGGCGTCAGGCCAGGAATGCGGAGACGCGGTCGAGGAACTCCTCGCGGCCCGGGCCCCGGCGGATGTCCTGCTTGGACACGTCCACCACCAGGCAATCCACGCCGTACTTCTCCTGGAGCACCTGCGGGAAGCCCGCGTAGTAGCCGTTGAGGCCCTTCAGGAACTGCTTGCCGATGCCCTTCTCCTCCGCCCGGCCACGCGTGCGGATCCGCTGCAGCAGCACTTCTTCGGAGGGCACGTCGAAGCAGATGACCTTGTCGGGTCGGACGATGTGGCGCGACAGCCGCTGGAAGTACTCGTAGTACAGGTCCAGCTCCGCGTTCGTCATGTGCCCCAGGCCGTGCAGGTACTTGGCGAAGATTTCGGGGTCCTCGTACAGGGTGCGGTCCTGCACGCAGCTCTTCCTAACGGAGTGGATGAGCTCGTGGTGCTCCACGCGCCGGATGAGGAACTCCAGTTGCAGCGTGAACGACCACCGCGACATGTCGCCGTAGTAGTCGCGCAGGAAGCGGTTGTCGATGACGGGCTCGTCGAACAGCTCGAAGCCGAAGCCCTGGCTGATCATCTTCGCGGCCGTCGTCTTGCCCGCGCCGATGTTGCCCGCGAGCGCCACGAAGCGCCGGGCGCGCGGCACCTTGAGCTTGAGCTTGTTGCGGCCAGCGGGCCTGGACTCCGGCTCCAGCTCCGGCTCGGAGATGGCCGGGGGCGGCGCCTTGGAGGAGGGCGGCTCGGCGCGGGTCGCCGGACGCGCGCGTGCGGTGGGGCGGGGCATGGAAGCCAAGGCTTAGCCCGGCTTTCCAGAGGCGTCCATTCGCTGGCGGAGCAGATCCGGCCGGTCCGTCATGATGCCGCCGATGCCTTCGCTCAGCAGCCGGTCCATCTCCGCCGGATCATCCACGGTCCACACGTTGATCCACTTGCCGCGCTCGGCCGCGGCCTTCAGCAGCGCGTCATCCACCAGCCGCACCTCACCGAAGTACAGCGGCATGTCGAGCACCGCGTAGCGCGTGTCCTCCGGCGGTGCTTCCCCCGCCTTGAGCGTCAGGATGAACGCGGCCAGCGCATCGCGTGGATAGAAGTGGCACGCGTCGGGCAGCACCCGCACCAGCCGCTCCGCGATGGCGTCCTGCTCGCTGCCCAGGCAGACGCGGCCCAGCGCCGCTTCCTCGGTCAGCAGGCGGGCGAGCACGTCCTCCGCGCCGGGCACGTCCGGCTTGAGCTCCACGTTGAGGCGCAGTCCGGGAAAGGCGCGCAGCACCTCGCGCAGCGTGGGCAGGCGCACGCCCTGGCCCCGGAAGGGGAAGGTGCTCCCTGCGTCCGGGCTGAACCGATACCCTGCGTCCAGCCTTCGCAACTCCTCCAGGGTGAGCGCCGCGAGCGGGCCTTCGCCGTCGGTGCAGCGCTCCAGCGTGTCGTCGTGCGCGACGATGATCTCGCCGTCGCGCGTCAGGTGCACATCCAGCTCCAGCATGTCGGTGTGGTGCGTCTCCACCGCGCGGCGGAAGGCCTCCAGGGTGTTCTCTGGCGCGAGCAGCGCTCCGCCGCGGTGCGCGATGTGCAGCGTGGGCTTCAGGCCCTGCAAAAACGTGTCACGCGGCAGCATTGGTCCACCTATTCCTGAATTCACAACGATGTCACGGGCAGGGTGCCAGTCCGTTCCTTGCCGGCCCTGGTGAGCGGCCGGTATAAGGGCCTGAATCCTCAGCCCGACAGGCGTCGGACTTCAAGAAGCGCGGCGCCCTCAACCCCCCGGAGACATACGAATGGAACTGCGCAAGAAACTGGGCGCTGCGGCGATCCTGGCTGCCGCCTCGATGGCGACCGCGGCCGGATGTGGTGGCCGCGACAATGATCCTGATCCCGTTCCCGACGCCGGCTGTACGGGCGTTTGCAGCACCGACGCCGGCACGGACGCTGGCCCCGTGGTGGACGCGGGCACGGACGCGGGTCCCGTGGTGGACGCGGGCACGACGGGGCAGATCGCCGCGGCGCGCAAGCTGTCGTTCGGCAGCAAGGCGACGCTGCGCAACGTGGTCGTCACGGGCGTGCACTACGAGAAGCTGAGCGACCTGGGCAACAGCTCCTGGCGCTCGTACTTCTGGGTGACGGATCCGGCCGCCCCGAAGGAAGGCCTGTTCATCCACAAGTTCTACACGGACACGCCGGACACGTACCACCCGCAGCCGGGCGACACGGTCGACATCGAGGGCTACTTCGGCACGGAGCCCAACTACGAGCCGTTCTCCGGCCGTCGTCACCATCTGGCGAATCAGCGCACGCCCGCCGTGCCGCTCGCCATCACCCCCAAGACGACCGACGCGGGCGTGGCCGGCCAGCCTCCCGCCAACGAGGTGACGGTCGAGCAGCTCGAGGCGTCGCTCGGCCTGGGCCAGAACAGCGCGGCCTTCCTGGGCACGCGCGTGCACCTGGCCGGTCCGCTGACGCTCACCAACCCCAAGCCCGAGGCCTTCAAGCGCCTGGACAGCTCCGGCACGGAGCCCATCTATTACGGCTTCGAGGTCGGCAACGGCATCCTCGTCTACCAGGACAAGACGCGTGACCGGAACCTGAGCGACGGTGGCGTGGAAGTGCGCTGCGACTTCCAGAAGGCGGCCCTGGAGGGCAAGACGGTGACGTTCCCCAATGGCCTCAGCGGCGTGTGGGACACCTACACCTTCGCGCCCTGCACGGACGGCGGCACGGACATCACCGGCTGCGGCAGCAACAGCCCCGACAGCGGCGTGCCGGGCACGACGAAGCCCTACACGTACACGATCATCCCGCAGGACTGCGCGGACCTCCCCGGCGAAGTGACGCCGGCCCCGGTCCCGTAGTTTCCAGCGCCGACGCCTTCGCCGGTGCTCCGGCGCGTCACTTTCCGCCTCCCACGGCTGCTGGCCGTGGGGGGCGGCAGGTAGGCGGCGCAGCG
>SECN01000846.1 GCA_004173515.1 Myxococcaceae bacterium
CCGCGTCCGCGATGCGCTTCGTCTCGGGATCCTTGAGCAGCTCCGCGCGGACGACTTCCACGGGACGGGACAGACCACGCTTCTTGCCAGGGCTTTGCTGGGACATGTGATTTCGCTCCAAAAAGGAGGGGAGATGAGGACGGAACGACTCTAGCCCATCTTTCCAGTACTACCCATTCCCCGGCCCTGGACGCGCCCCTCCCCCTGTGACAAGCCCCTTCTGCCGGGGTTCCCACGTGCCTGGCCGCTGCTCCAGCCGGGGGCCGTGACTACCTTGGGCCTCACGCAAAGGCCCCTTCCAGATGAAACGAGGCTGCGGATGGCGACGTCGAAGCGTGGGTTGGTGGAGCAGGTGAAGCGCGCGGTGACCCAGGTGGGCACGCGGGGAGCGCAGGTGCTGGTGAAGACGGCGACGGCGACGGCCCGGACGGTGGACACCCTCCAGGCGAAGCTGGGCAAGAAGGTCACCCCGGCGCGCCGCAAGGCCACGACGGTCCGCAAGGTGGAGGCGGCCAGGCCCTCCCCCTCCACGCGCAAGGTGACCTCTCCCGCTCGCAAGGCGGCGGCCCCTGTCCGCAAGGCGGCGGTCCGCAAGACGGGCAGCAAGGTCGTGGCGGCGCCCGCCGCGGCGAAGCGCCGGACCGCGAAGAAGGGCACGGCGGTCAAGAAGCCCGCGACCCGGGCCAAGACGGCCGTGAAGACGGCCGCGAAGCCGTCGCGCCGCAAGTAGGTCGCGGGCAGGCCTTCCGCGCGGACCCGCTCCGGAGCATCCAGGGGCGGGGCTTCCGCGCGCGGCGGCCGGGCCGGGAAGCTCCAGCCGGACCCCGGCGGGCATCGGGCCAGGCCAGGCGCTACCTCCCAGGCCCTGGCGTGTCGCCGGCCGGGCCCGGAAGCGCCATCCCGTCCACGTCGGGCGCGAAACCGGCCCCACCCGGGCGCGGAAAAGCGCCCCGGAGGCCGGTCCCTTCTTCAGCGGACCGCGTTGCGGGTCGCGCTCTTGCGCGCGGCCGGCGGGGCCTTGCGCTTGGGCACGGTGCGGGTGACGGAGCCGGGGCGCCGGGCCACGGCGGCGGCGCGCTCCTTCTCCTCGGCGGCCTTCAGCGCCGCGTTGCGCTCGGCGAGCTGTTCCGCCTGCTGCGCCCAGCGACGCTTGAGGATGTCGCGCAGGCCGTCCGTCTGCAGGTCCACCTGCGCCTGGTTGAGCCTGTAGTGCAGGTCCTCGCGCAGCGTGCCGCGCCCCAGGGCCGCGCTCGCCGTGCCCGACACGCCCACCACCACCTTGGGCCGCTCCTCCTGCATCTGCAGGCAGCGCAGGATGAGCCCCT
>SECN01000847.1 GCA_004173515.1 Myxococcaceae bacterium
GGCGTCTACAAGTTCGCCTACTCCGGGATGAAGCTCTTCAAGGAGGCCATCGGCACGCCCATCAAGGGGCTCAAGGCGGCGACGCTCTCCACGGAGGTGTCCCCGGAGCTGTTGGGCGTGGGCTACATCATCGGCCCGCGCGTCGCGTCCATCACCTTCGCGGGCGGCGTGCTCAGCTACCTCATCCTCATCCCGATGGTGTCCTTCTTCGGCAGCGGCATGGACACGCCGCTGCTCGTGCACAACGGGATGCTCATCCGGGACATGTCGCCGGATCAGATCCGCAACGCGTACGTGCTCTACATCGGCGCGGGCGCGGTGGCGACGGGCGGCCTCATCAGCCTCATCCGCTCCCTGCCCACCATCGTGGGCGCCTTCAAGCGCAGCGTGGAGACCCTGCGCGCCTCCCGCACCCAGGGGCCCGTGCCCACGGTGCTGCGCACGGATCAGGACCTGCCCATCACCGTCGTGCTGGTGGGCAGCGCGCTGCTCATCCTGGCCATCTGGCTTGCGCCCCCGCTGCACGTGAACTTCATCTCCGCCATCCTCATCGTCATCTTCGGCTTCTTCTTCGTGACGGTGAGCGCGCGCATCACGGGTGAGATTGGCAGCTCCTCCAACCCCATCTCCGGCATGGTGGTGGCCACGCTGCTCGTCACCTGCCTCGTGTACCTGCTGTTCGGCTGGACGTCGTCGCCGGACCGGTTCATGGCGCTCACCACGGCGGCCATCGTGGGCATCGCGGCGTCCAACGGCGGCACCACCGCGCAGGACCTGAAGACGGCCTTCCTCGTCGGCGGCACGCCCAGGAAGCAGCAGATCGCCCTCTTCGTCGGCGTGCTCACCAGCGCCATGTTCATCGGCCTGGTGCTGGTGCTGCTCAACCAGGGCGCCACGGCGGTCATCCCGGAGTCGCACCCCGGCGTGCAGGTGACGGAGATGTCCACGGAGACGCGCACCCAGCACACCTACCGCTGGGCGGTGTCCCAGGACGCGCTCACCCAGCGCGGCATGACGCCCGCGCTGCTCAAGCGCTCGCTGTGGACGGAGCGCCTGGACGCGGTGCCCGCGGACGGCGCGCTGGAGCTGCGCAGCTGGCGCCCCATCCCGGCCACGGAGCTTGCGGGCATGACGCTGTCGTCGGCCACGGGCCCGTCGCTGAAGCTGTCGGACGCGGGGCTCGTCACCGCGGGACCGGACCGCATCTACAAGGAAGGCTTCGTGCGCGGCGCGGACACGCCGGTGCCCGCGGGCCGCTACCTCGTGGATGACGCGGGCAGCATCCAGTACGTGGTGGACCCGGGCATCGGCGGGCGCATCAGC
>SECN01000400.1 GCA_004173515.1 Myxococcaceae bacterium
CACCACCTGCCGGACGTGAAGGCCTGGGGCGCGGACTTCGCGGTGTTCTCTCCCTACAAGGTCTTCGGTCCGCACCTGGGCTGTCTGTATGTGCGGCGGGAGCTGCTCGCGGGGCTGCCGGCGGACAAGCTGTGGTTCATCCCGGATGACAGTGCGCAGAAGTTCGAGCCGGGCACCGCCAACCACGAAGGGTGGGCCGGGTGGCTGGGTTCATTGCGCTATCTCCGCGAGGAACTGGGCGGAGGACAGCCGGGACGCGAAGGACTGGTGAGCGCCTTCCAGCGCATCGAGGCGTTGGAACGGCCACTGTTGGAGACCACGCTGGAGCGCTTGTCGAAACATCCGCGCGTGACGCTCTACGGTCCCAGGGAGCCCCGGGGGCGCGTGGCCACCTTCTGCTTCAACGTGCCGGGCGTTCCTCCGCGCGCGGTGGCGGAGCACCTGGCAGGACAGGACGTGGGCGTGGCGGCGGGGCACTACTACGCCACGCTCGCGGCGGAGGCGCTGGGACTCATGCCCGACGGCGCGGTGCGAGCCTCGCTCTTGCACTACAACACCCTGGCGGACGTGGACCGGCTGATGGCGGGACTGGATTCGCTGCCCTGATGCCGACGACGCTGACCCATCGCAGCCTGCCACCCAGGCTGGACCCGGGCCTGGCTCACGAACCGGATGCACCCCATGCTGGATGCCTCGGACCAAGGACAGCCGGACCAGTCATTGCTCGGATTGGACTTCTACAAACACCGGCTGGACGCACCCCTGGAGGATCTGCTGGACCTGATGGCCCGCCACTGCCGGTTCGACCTCGTCGTCCACTTCTGACACCGGGCCTTTTCCGGCGGCGTCCCCTCACACCTCGACGGGCGGGGGCGGACGCTTCGCCGTCAGCGTTGCCCCCGCGGAAGCCACGCTCACCAGCGCGACCGCCAGCCATTGCAGTGACGTGAGCTGTTCGTGCAGGAACACCCAACCCACCAGCGTGGCCACCCCGGGCTCCAGGCTCATCAGGATGCCGAAGGCACGGCTGGACAGCCGCCCCAGGGCCATCATCTCCAAGGTGTACGGCAGGGCGCTGGACAACAGCGCCACGCCCACGCTGGCGGCGAACAGGGCCGGCGTCAGCCGCTCCAGGTGACCGCCCACCAGCGAGAACGGCAGCACCACCAGCGTCGCGACCACCATGCCCGCCGCCACGCCTTGCCCCTCCGGCACGCGCTTCGACAAGCGACCGCCCACGACGATGTACACGGCCCAGCACGCTCCCGCCGTCAATGCCAGCACGACGCCCAGCGGATCCAACCCCTCGGGGTGCGCGCTCCAGGGGGTGATCAGCACGATGCCCGTCGCGGCGAAGAGCACCCACAGGAAGTCCATCGCCTTGCGCGAGCCCACGACCGCGAGCGCGAACGGCCCCACGAACTCCAACGTCACCGCGAGCCCCAGGGGGATGCGCGCGATGGCCAGGTAGTACGTGAGGTTCATCACCCCCAACGCCAGACCGTAGGGGACGATGGCCGCCCACTGCGCGCGGCTGTAGCGCGTGAGGGGCGGCCGGAAGAAGGCCAGCAACATCACCGACGCCAGCACCAGCCGCAGCCCCGCCGCGCCCACCGCGCCCACCGCCGGGAACAGGCCCTTCGCGAGCGCCGCCCCGCCCTGCACGCTCACCACGGCGATGAGGACCGCGGGAATCGGGGACAGCGGCGAGGCACGGCGTCCGGCGGCTTCGGTCATGGCGCCGGACTCTAGGGAGGTCGCCAGGAGTTCGTCACCAAATCGCGCCAGCCACCGGTGACACCGGGGTGCGCGAGGGAGGCGCCACGGGACGTGCCGGGCGCCTCCCTGGGAAACCTGTCCGACTGTCGGACAGGTCTGGACGCTTCGTCCGCCAAACCCGCCTGACCGCCGCGCCTCAGGGCTTCACGGACTCCCGCCAGGGGCCGGCCTGGAGGAGCGCCCGCCGGGCCATGAAGCGGGAGAAGTTCCACTCGGGGACCGAGTCGCGCTGGGACAGCTCGTCCCGGTGCCGGTTCAACAAGAGCGCGCCTTCGTCCTCGGAGAGCACGGAGAGCGCCGGCATCAGCGCGGGCACCGCATCCGCGGACAACTGGGACAGCATCTCCACGTCCAGCGAACCGGTGCGCGCATGGCGCTCCAGGTTGTGGCGCGCGATGAAGGCCTCCGGGTTGAGGACATTGAGCGCCACCACCGCGCCCAGCGCCGTGACGAGCGCGCCCACCGCGAAGCGCTCCGTCCGCCACCACAGCGTCACCGCGCGCCAGGCCAGCGCCGCGCCCAGGGCCACCATGAAGACGTGCGTGTACACGCGCAGCAGCGTGTAGCCGTACGCGTCCTCGTAGAGCGACAGGCGCTTCATCGCCGACGCGAGGATGACCAGCGTGAGCACCACCATCAGCGACGTGCCCGCGCGGAACACGGTCTGGGCCATGGGCGACTCGCGCCGAGCCCAGCGCGTCAGGGCCATCACCAGCGCCAGCGTGAGGAGCGACACGACCACCAGTTCGAAGAAGCCGTGGCGTGCGTACTCCGCGAACGAGTAGCCCGGAGCGGGCGACGCCGCCTCCCCGACGAACAGGTACGCCACCTGGAAGGCCGCGAAGACGAAGAACAGCGCATCCACCGCGAGGATGAGCATCAGCGCTTCGATGAGGCCCAGGCGCGGCGTGGCGGGCGCCGCCTCCGCGTCACCCCACTCCTTGGAGGCACGGCGGCGCAGCGCGTGGCCCAGCACTCCCGCCGCGACGCACGCGCTGAACGCCATGCCGATGCCGCGCCCCACCAGCACGTCCAGCCCCAGGTCGAACGACAGCCACCGTCCCATCGTCGAGGAGAAGACCCCGTCCGCCGAATCCAGCAGCACGCTGAACACCAGCAGCACCGGCAGCGTCAGCAGCAGGCCGCGCCCCAGGGACAACAGTCGGGGCGCATGGGCTCGCAGGCCGCGCACGTCCACGCTCTCCTTCGCCAGGGCCGGCGGGTAGCGCAGGGCCTGGAGCGCGGCGCCCATCACGACGGCGGGATACGCGGTGAGCCCCAGTCGCTCCACCCGGCCCGCCGCCCAGAAGTGCGCGAGCAACATCAGGAGCACGCCCGCGGTCAGGACATTGAGCGACAGGAGCCAACCGCTGTCGCGCACCGCCACGAAGCCGGTGACGAGGCCCAGCGGCACCAGCAGCCACGCATTGGGCCGCGCGCGCTGCCAGCCCTCGCGCCCGCCCAGCCACGCGAGCGCCCCCACCAGGGCCGCCACCAGCACCGGGAAGCCCAGGCCCCAGCGCGCCCTGTCCAGCAGGACCTCCGCGAGCAGTCCCAGCGACAGCGACGCGAGCAGCATCGGACGCGGGGCGCGAACCCAGGGCAGCCACGACCGGGCAGGGCCCGGGGTGGTGACGGCCGGAGGAGGAAGGGGGGACATGGGCAGGGACGGGGTCATGGCGGTGGAACCTCGAAGCGCGTTCAGCGGCTCGGAATGCGGACACGATGCACCCGCCCGTCCGCACGGTGGGTGACCTCGGGGACGAGCGGTCGGGGAGACACGGCGAACGGCGCCAGTCCTCCCGTGGCCGGTCGGGGTGGATGAAGCCCCGGGCGAAGTCCCGGCGGTGAACGGCGCCGGTGCCCCAGTGAACGGTCGATGACGTCACGCCCGGAGCGGCCTCTCCCCCGGTGAACACTCCCCGCGTGAGGACCCGGCACGAGGCGCCCGGACGCGGCACGTCCGGTCCTGCACGGACTCCCGGTCCCAGGGGGCGTGCGAGCCGCGCTGCGTTGGACGATTCCGGTCCGGTCCTCCCGGAAGCGAGCTGAAAGGCGGTGCTAGGTTGCCGCCCGATGTCACCTTCGCCGCGGCTCCCCTTCCGCTCTTCCCTCGCGCTGTCCGGCCTCCTCCTCGCCTTCGCGGGATGTGATGGCCGCCCCTCGCAGTCCCTGCCCCCACCGGACGCCGGGGCCTGCGTCTCCGGCACCTGCCCGGTGCCCGACAGTGGAACGCCGCCGGAAGGGTCCGCTGGCCGCGTGCGCATCGCCGCGTACAACGTGCACCGCCTCTTCGACACCGTGTGCGATTCGGGCTCCTGTGGCGGCTCCAACTACGAGGAGCTGCCCACCGTGGCGGAGTTCGAACAGCAGGCCGAACGACTGGCCCGCGCCATCACCGCGCTCGACGCGGAGGTGGTGATGCTGGAGGAGATTGAAACCCAGGCGTCCCTCGACGAGCTCCAGCGTCGCACGCCGGGCTTCGGCTACGCGCAGTTGGGAGAGATTGGCACCGTGGCGTCCGTGGACGTGGCGGTCCTCTCCAAGCACCCCATCATCGATGTGCGCCGCCACCGCGACCGCTACATCTTCCGCCCGGACGGATCCGCCACGCGCTTCTCCCGCGAGCTGCTGGAGGTGCACCTGAACGTGAGCGGCGCGGAGGTCATCGTCTTCGCGGCGCACTTCCGCTCCAAGGTGGACGATGATGCGGGCCGCCGCATCGCCGAGGCCACCGCCTCCCAGCAGATCGTCGTGGACGTGGCGAAGTCCTTCCCGGACGCGCTGGTGGTGCTCGGCGGAGACCTCAACGACGTCCCCGGCTCCGAGGCCCTGAACGCGCTGGAGCGCGACGGGGCCCTGCTGCGCGTCGCCAGCGACCGGCCGTCCACCGAGACCTGGACGTATGTCTATTCCAACCAGCGTCAGGCCATCGACCACCTCTTCCTCGCGGCCGGTGGGGGCGCCTATGTCCCCGGCTCCTTCCGCGTGGCGCGCGAGGGCAACGGCTACGGCGGCTCCGACCACGGCGCGGTGATGGCGGACTTCCACCTGGGGCCCGCGCTGAACACTCCCTGACACAAGGGGGGTTGCGCCCCGCCGCGCACGCAGGGGACGCGGTGGACTGAACATTGTCGGCCCTGCCCCCTGCCCCCGGGGACCGCTTACCTGCACGCCAGCCCTCCCTAACTTCCCTGTCATGAACTCCATGCCAGGGCACAGATCGCAGCAACCGCGGCGCATCGGGGTCTGGTGTTCCCCGCCCAACCCGCTCCACCGCGAGGAGGCGCACCATGATTGAGGTGCGCACCTTCGAGGGCGACGCCGCGGAGGCGTCCTGGTTCATCAACCGCGTCTGGCAGTCCAGCTACGGGAAGTCCGCCCCGCTGCCCGTCTGGGATTCGCGCATCATGGACTGGCGGCTCTTCCAGGACGGCCGCGCCCCTCGCGACTACCTGCTGGCGGCGTACGACAAGGGGACGCTGGTGGGGACGCTGTTCGCGGAGCCCGCCCGCATCCGCCTGGGCACCGAGGAGGTGGCCGGCACCCACGGGAGCCGGGCGACCGTCGCCTGCTCCCACCGGGGCGAGGGCATTGGAGGGAAGCTGGCGCGGGAGCTGTGGAACCGCCACCGCGAGCGTGGGGCCCGGGTGTCCCTGGGCTGCGTGACGACGGACGCGAAGCAGACCGGCTTCTGGAAGGGGGCCTGGAACAAGCACCGCGTCAACGGGCTGGGCTTCTGGGTGTATGTCTTTGACGCGCGCGCGCTGGCCCGGGGGGCGTTCACCGGCACCCAGCGCAACGTGCTCACCTGCGCGCGGCCCTTCCTCCGGCATGGCTTCCGGGAGGCGGACACGCGCGGCGTCCGGCCCTACCACCCCAACGACCTGCCACGCTGCATGACCCTGGTGCGGCGGATGCTGGAGCCGGTGAACCTGGGCTTCACCTACACGTCCGAACGTCTGGCGCATCAGCTCCAGTACCGCGACGTGCCGCGCACCTTCGTGCTGGAGCAGGAAGGCGAGGTGCGGGGCTTCGTGAACACTCACAGCCTGGAGCTGACGGGCCAGGGGACCCACACCGTCCTCTCGGAGGTCGTGGACCTGGTGGCCTTCGAGGACTCGGTGTCCTCCCACGACCGGCAGCGGCTGCTCCAGTGCGCGATGCAGGACATGGAGCGCCGGGGCGTGGCCTGCGCCGGGATGCTGCGAAGCCCCAGCCTGCCGGCCAGCGGGATGCTGCGCTCCGGGTGGTGGCCCCTGCCCGGGGGCGCGAAGCAGACGTGCCTGCTGCCGGGCGCGAACCTGCACCTCCCCGCGACACCGAACGTGTTCACGCACCTGTGCTGAAGCCGCTCGGGCCCGTCAGGCACGGGCCCGGTGCACGAGCCGCGCGCCCCAGCCGCACAGCGTCCGCGCGCCCAGGCCCGCGCAGACGCACAGCGCGGGCAGGACGAGCAGCAGGTACTGCGGCCACTTGGTGCTCCACACCAGCAGGAACGCGAGCCCCACGACCGCGCCCACCGCCCACACGGGCCGCTCGCGCCACGCCCGGGGC
>SECN01000046.1 GCA_004173515.1 Myxococcaceae bacterium
GAGGCGCTGCCGGTGCTCTGGAGCGGCCTGCGCATGCTCAACCTGTGCGAGCCCGCGGGGCCCACGCCGGAGCTGGCGCGCGGCTACA
Organism: Myxococcaceae bacterium; assembly: GCA_004173515.1. GTDB lineage: Bacteria > Myxococcota > Myxococcia > Myxococcales > Myxococcaceae > Corallococcus. The sequence continues at coordinate 89 of SECN01000046.1, forward strand.
CGGTGATGGCGGTGGTGGCGGGCACGGTGCCAGTGCACCGCGTGGCGGACGCGTGGGTGAAGCGGGCGCAGGACGTGGCCGAAAGCGTGGGCCGCCCGTCGGACCTGGCCTACGTGCTCAACCGCAACGCGGTGTGCGCCGTGTACCAGGCGCACTGGCAGGACGTGGAGGCGTGGCTTGCGCGCGCCACGTCCATCGTGGACTCGGTGGGCGACCTGCGCCTGGCGGAGGAGTGCCGCGCGCTGCTCAACGTGGCGCTCTGCTACCAGGGCCAGTTCGCTCGCGGCCTGCCGCTGATGGACTGGCTGGAGGCGTCCGCCGTGCGCCGGGGCGCGGTGCAGACGCAGCACTGGGCCATGCACTACCGCGCGTACATCCTGCTGCGACTGGGCGAGCACGCGCGGGCCCGCGTCGCGCTGGAGCCGGCGCTGGCGTGGACGGAGGCGCACGGCGGGGCCACCGACCGCATCATCGTGGACGGCACGCTGGCGCTCTTGTGCCTGCGCGAAGGCGACGCGGCGGGCGCGCGCGCGGCGGCGGAGAAGGCGCTGGTGCGTTTGTCGGCCGGCAAGCCGGTGGCGCACTTCGTCTACTTCGGCGCCATCACCGTGGCGGAGGTGCTGCTCACCCTGTGGGCGCGCGAGACGCCGGGGCCGGGGTTGCAGGCGCTCAAGCACAGCGCCCGCGCGGCGCTCAAGTCGGTGGAGGACTTCGCCCGGGTGTTCCCCTTCGGCGAGCCCGCGGCCTGGCTGTGGCGCGGCTGCGAGGCGTGGCTCGCGGGCCGTCCTCGCAAGGCCTTCCGCGCGTGGAAGCGGTGCATCGTGGAGGCGGAGAAGCGCCAGATGCCCTACGAGGCGGCGCGCGCGCGGCTGGAGTGGGCCGGGCACCTGCCCCCGGAGGATCCGGAGCGCGCGGAGCTGCTGCGGCGGGCGGTGGAGGACTTCACCCGGCTGGAGGCGCGCGAGGACCTGGCGCGCGCGGTGGCGGAACAGGCCCGGCTCCTGCCAGTGGCTGGCATGGCGGAAGTGACGGCGGGATGATGACGCGATGATGAGAGTGGAGGATGTGGCGCTCCTGGCGTGTCCGGACTGCCGGGGCCGGTTGGTGTGGCACGGGCAGAACGAGGACGACCGGCTCACCGAGGGCCGCCTGCGCTGCGGCGGCTGCGGCGAGACGTGGGAGGTGGAGGAGGGGAGGGCCCGGCTGTACCGCGAGGACCGCGTGCGCGGCACGGACCGGCTGATGCGCCACCTCTACGACGGGCTGCCCGCGCTGCATGATCCGCTGACGGCGGTGCTGACGCCGCTGTTCCAGTCCGTCTCCGAGTCGCGGATGCGCGACGGGTACATGCGGCGGCTGGAGTTGAGTTCGCTCAAGCCGCGCGAGGACGGGCAGCCGGTGCGGGTGCTGGAGGTGGGCGTGGGCGCGGGCGCGAACCTGCCGCGCGTCCGGGGCTCGCTGCCGCCGGGGCTGCCGGTGGAGGTGTGGGGCCTGGATTTGAGCACCGGCATGCTGGCGCAGTGCGAGAAGCGCCTGGGCAGCAAGCGCCGGGGCCGGGGCCTGGAGGACACGCGGCTGCTCCTGGCGGACGCGCACGCGCTGCCCTTCCGCGACGCGACGTTCGACCGCGTCTTCCACGTGGGGGCCATCGGCAGCTACCGCCAGCCCGCGGTGGCGCTGCTGGAGATGGCGCGCGTGGCCCGTCCCGGCACGCCGCTGGTGGTGGTGGACGAGCAGTTGGACGCGAGCTTCCGGCCGTCGCTGTTCCAGCGCGCCGCCTTCCGCGCCCTCACGTTCTACACGCGCGACGCGAGGAGCCCTCGCGCGCTGTTGCCGCTCAACGCCGAAGGCGTCATCGAGGAACAGGTGTCACCCTTCTACTACTGCCTCACGTTCCGCGTTCCGTCGCTGGAGCCGGCCGTCACGGGTTGAGCACCAGGTCCAGCAGCCGCAGCGTCATGCCGCCGGTGAAGTCGATGGTGGCGCCGTTGAACCAGCCCGCTTCGTCGCCGGTGAGCACGGAGACGAAGCGCGCCACCTCCTCCACCGTGCACATGCGCCCCGCGGGGTTCATGGCCGCGTGGCGCTGCTCCAGCAGGGCCAGGGCCTCCGGCGAGTAGACGTGGTGCAGCGCGGGCGTCATCACCGTGCCGAACTTGAGCAGGTTCACGCGGTGGCCCTTCGGGCCCAGCTCCACCGCCAGGTAGCGGATGTACATCTCCAGCGCGGCCTTGGCGGCGCTGACGAGGCCGGTGTTGCCCAACTGCGTCGTGTCCAGCGGGTTCTGGAGTCCCAGCAGCCGCGCGTCGGGGGCCAGCAGGTCGCGCTCCACCAGCGCCTGAGTCCAGTACACGAACGAGTGCGCCATGCAGTCGAAGGTGCGCTGCACGCGGCGCGGGTGCAGCCGGTCCGGCCCGTCCGACAGGAAGCGCCCCAGGGCCGCGCCCGCGATGGCGTGGACGAACAGCTTCACGCTGCGGGGGCCCGCGCGCGCGAGCAGCGCGTCCGCGCCGGCCTCGGCGGACTCGGGCGTGGAGGCGTCCGCCTGCCGCAGCAGCACGTCCCGGCCCATCGCGCGCACGCGGGTCTCCATCTGGAGCGCGGCCTGCGGGTAGCGGCCCCGGTGCACGCCGAAGATGTCCAGGCCCGGCTGACGCGCGACGGCCTCCGCGATGGCCGCGCCCGTCCCCGACGAAGCGCCGAGGATCAACGCCCAGCGTGGGTCGGGAGGGCCCCCTGGGGGTGTGCCGTCTGGAGGAGGGTCTTCAGGAGGTCGTGGCACTGGCATGGTGCCGCAATCATAGGGAGCGCATGCGGGCGGGGCCTGGGCGACGGCGGGGGTTCTCGACCGGGCTGTCGCGCGGGTGGAAGGATGGCTTCATGCCCTCATCCCGATTTCTCTTCGCGTGGCTGTGGGTGCCGGCCTTCGCCGTGCTCATGGCCTGTGCCCATGCCTCTTTCTCAGAGGATGCGATTGCGGAAGAGGCACGGCCCGCGTCTGTGCAGGAGGAGTGGAAGCCACCTGTTCGCATCTCCGACGGACAGGTCGATCCCATGGCGGGTTTCGACCCGGGGGGATTCCAGGCCGCATGCGACGAAGGCGTGGCCACGGCGTGTGTCCTGCTGGGAGGCGTGTACGAAGAGGGCACTTCCGTGCGGGAGGACAAGGCGCGCGCGGCGGACCTCTACAGGCGCGCGTGCGACGCAGGTGAGCCGCTGGGGTGCACGTCGCTGCGGGAACTCCAGGGCTCTCCACCGTAGGGCCAGCGGCCCTCGCGCGCTTCCCTTCAGCGCGCGCGACGCGGGTGAGCCAGGAGCCCGCTGAAGCGTTCCGAGGATGGGGCTTCGCCGCTCATCCGGGAAGGGGACGACTCAGGGCATGGGCCACGAGCGCCGCGTTGTCCGGGGCGACGCGTCCGTCCGGCAGCACGAGCGTGTCCTCCAGTCCGATGCGCGCATCGAAGCCGTGGCGCCGTGCCCATTCGAGCACGGCCCATGCGCCGCCCTCGTCGCCGTGGACCAGCAGGGGGCGCTCAAGGCCCGTGGCGCGCAATGCCTCCACCAGCGTCCGGGCCTGCTCACACGCGGCCTCCGGCTCCGGTGACTGCGTCTCCACGAGCACGCGCAGGCACTCCGGAGCACGCGACCAGGACATGAGGCGCGGGACGTCCTCCGGGAACCACACGCCCGCTTCGACGCCGATGCCTGCATCGAGCAGCGTGTCCGCGATGGACGCCCAGCCGGGCTCGGAGAGGTTGACGGAGGCGAAGTCGGGTCGGGCTTCGGAGGACAGCGTGGCCCACGTGGCGATGCGCGCGCGGCGTGCCTCCGCGTCCGGGAGGATCCACGCGCCGGTGCTGACGCCCACGGGCACGCCCGGACACGCGCGCCGCAGGGCCACCACGGCCGCGCCGATGTCCGCCGCGTCCAGGGACTCGGAGCCCCGGGCATCGCGCGGGTGCACGTGGAACGCGCCCGCGCCCGCGGCGTGACAGGCGGCGGCCTCCCTCCCGAGCGCTTCGGGCGTGACGGGCAGACGCGGATGCGCGGTGGCCGCGCGGGCTCCATTCAGACAGGCCTTGAGCAGCATCGGTGTCCACCCTTCTTCGGACGCACGGGGCGCGGCCAGTCAAAAGCGCCGCCCCCGTCCGTGAGAAGACACCGGCCAGCCTCAGAGCGCCGTGAGGAGGAGCTCTTCCTGATCTCCGACCTTGAGGCCGAGCAACGGCTGGAGCTCGTCGCGGAAGCCCCAGTGCCGCGCCAGCTCCACGAACCACGCGACGGTGGCCGTGAGCCGGAACGGATTGGAGCCGGAGTCCTCCAGCGGCTCGAACGCCCTCGCGATGAGTGATTGCTCCGGATCCTCCGGGAGCGGGCTTCGCGCATCGATGGCCTGTTGCAGGTCATGCAGCGCATGCGTCAGCCGCTGCCAGATGACGAAGATGTTGCCGTAGGGCTGGCCGCCCGTGTCGCCGCCGTACTTGGACGCGCCCTCCATCACCCCCATGAAGGTGCCCGCCGTGGGGCCTCCTCCCGAGTGCCGGGACTGCTCCCAGTTCCACGCCACCAGCCCGCCCGCGCCCAACTGCTTCTTGAGGTGGGCGCCCACGCTGGTGGTGATGAACTCCTTCGACCAGCCCTTGCCCTGTTGCAGCAGGTACGTGTTCCACAGGGGCGCGTAGAGCTTCTGGCGCACGGACGGAGACTCCCGCGACGCGACGGAGTCCCGGGGCAGCGCCCGGGCCAGGGCCACCGCGAACGCCTGGCGTTCCAGTTCCGGGTCGGTGCCCATCTTCCGGAGCAGCTTGCGGAACGTGGCGGCGTCCAGCCTCGCCTCGAAGCGGGCGGTGACGCGGGTGCCTCGCGGGACGGACTGGAAGAGCCGGCTCAGCGGCTCCACGGACGCATCGTCGCGCAGCGCTCCCCAGACGCGGGCCTGATCCGCCAGCTCCTGGAGCGACAGGCTGCCCTCGACGCGCGACTGCGCGAAGAAGGCGTAGTCGAACGCATCCGCGCTCGGCCGGGTGGAGAACGCGGGCATCCGCGCGTTGAAGTCGATGCCCTGGAGCACCTTGTTCCCCGCGAGCCAGCCCTCGTGCTGGTAGGAGCGCATGCCCTGGAAGGCGTGACGGCGCGGCCCGTGCGCGTGATTCCTCGAGGCGTGCTCGGTGACGGCCTTCAACTGCTTGCGGTCCTCCACTTTCGCCAGGAACATGTCGCGCCAGCCCAGCCCGAAGCCCCGGGTGCGCTGCATGCCGGTGGTGCGCATGTGGAAGTAGCGGCGGATCCACGCGTCCTTCGTCCGGCGCTGGATGCTGAGCAGGTCCCCGGAGATGAGCGCGGCGTGCACGTCCGGGAGCGAGACCTCGGGCACCTCCAGCTCCATCAGCGTCGCGTCCCCGGCCGTGCGGGCGTATTCGTATTCGAAGCCCGCCTGCAACGCGGTGCTGACGCCGGTCTCGATGAGGCCCTTGAGCTCCGCGTGCACCTTCTTGACGGTCTCCAGCGTGCCGTCCAGCTCCTGCTTGAAGCCGAGCGCCCCGAACAGCGACGTGGCCACCGGCACCAGCACGGTGCCCAGCTTCCCGCTGTCCAGGCCCTCGACAATCCTCGACACGCTCTGGGCCTGGGCGGTGTCGGCCACCGCGCCCAGCAGCGCGTTGAGCAGCGGCGAGGCGACATCCAGCGTCACCCCCACCTTCATGCCCGCGGAGACCTGGGACGTGACGGCCTTGCGGATGGAGACGTGGATGGCACCGCCCTCCCTGCGGGAGAAGACGAGCCGCAGCTCATCCTCCAGCTTCAGCTCCCCGCTCAGGCTCGCGCCCACCTCCGCCTTGAGCTGGAGGGCCACCTGTCCGCCCACGCGCCGCGCGAGCGAGGCCACCACCGTGGACGTCACCGCGGGCCAGGACAGGGCGAGCCCGGCCTTGAGCTGGATGCGCGTCTGGAAGGACAGCGCGTCGCCCACCACCAGGGCCCGCACATCCTCCACGAGGAAGGGCAGTCGCAGCGTCTTCACGTCGTGGCGAAGCGCCTCGCCCAGCGTCCGGGTGGGGGCGTGCCGGCGGTAGTCCGCGACCAGCACGTTGACGGCGCCGCTGCCGCTCAAGGCGACGAAGGGGAAGTGGCCTTCACCGCTGGCCTGGGCGTTGAGTTCGGCCGCGTACTTCAACCAGCACGCGGCGCCGTCGGGCGTGAAGAGCGGTTCGGGTTCGGTGCCGTCGGTGCTCCCCGTGGGCCTGCCGATGACGCCGTGGGCGTCCGCATCCTCCTGGCCGTTGAAGAGCTCCACCGGCACCCGGAGCGCCGCTCCCAGGGACACGGAGCCCCCCGGCAGCGGAATGGCTCGCGCCACGTCCGCCTCCGCGCTGCACACCGCCTGTCCGTGCGCGGCGTCACCCAGCGCGAGGTCCAGCGTGGTCGCGGCGGGTACGTTGATGCTCCAGCTCATGTCATTCCCCCCAGGGTGGACAGCCGGGCAAGCGTCGCATGCGTCTGTCCGGGGGGCCGTCTGTCGCCGGGGAGGTGGGTGTGTTGCCTCCCGGGCACCGGCCGTGGAGAACAACCTCCCACGTCGCCTTTCCCAGGCGACACGGCGCGTTGGCTGGCGGGGCTGGATTGTCCTTTCGACAAAATCCGCATCACCCCGGGGATGTAGGGGTTGTCCACGAGCCCGCGACGGTCTAGCCAGGAGGAACTGAACCGCGTCATCCCCCGAGACGTGGCGAAGGAGCACCGGGTGTCTTCTGAAAATGAGTTCGTGTTCGGCCATACGGTCGAAGGGTTGCTCCTGGCCTTGAAGGGCCGGCTGGAGGGCCCGTTGCGGGAGAAGCTGAAGGCCGCCGGGCTGGACGTGGATCGCAAGCTGGATCCGGCCTATCCCAACGCCGTGTGGCAGCGCTGTCTGCAACTGGGCGCCGCGGAGCTCTTCCCGGGCGTCGCCATGAATGAAGCGCAATGGCTGCTCGCCGAGCGCTTCGTGGAGGGCTACTTCGAGACGAACATGGGGCGGGCCCTGAAGGGTGTGCTCAAGTTGTTGGGGCCCGCGCGCGCCCTGGACCGCACCTCCCGCAGCCTGGCCTCCGGCAACAACTTCCTGCACGTGGAGGTGCAGAAGCTGGGGGAGACGGACTACCGCCTCCGCGTGAACGAGGGCGGCACCTACCCGGAGTTCATCGGCGCCATCTGCCACTTCGGCACGCTGGCCACGGGCGTGAAGGGCCTCACCACCGTCGTGGAGTCCCGCGAGGGACGCGCCGCCATCTACCGCGTCCGCTGGTAGCGGGCCGCGTCCAGCAGTCCCTGCACCGCGCCCGTCACGTCGCGGTGCACCGCGAGCAGCGCGTCCCGGTCCGCCGCGTCGAACCCGGGCTCCAGGTGGCGCGTGAGGGGCTCGCCCACCCACTGCGTCATCTTCACCGGGAAGGGCAGCGACAGCGGCCACAGGCCGGTGGCGCCCACGCCCAGCCACAAGGGCAGACGCGCGGGCAGGTTCAGCCGCTTGCCCCAGGCATGGCCGTCGTTCAATCCCACGTACGCGTCGTCCATGCCGTGGCCGGCGATGGGCACGATGGGCAACCCGTAGCGCACGGCCAGCCGCAGGTAGCCCAGCCGTTCTCCCCAGTCCACGCGGTAGCGGTGCCGGAAGTCGCGGCAGCCCTCGCGTGTGCCGCCCGGCTGCACCAGCACGTGCTCGCCCCTGGCCACCGCTTCGGCCAGCAGTGGCCCGTCCCCGGTGACGAAGCCCAGGCCGTCCACCACCTGCCGCATGCCGGGGAGGCGGTCGAACGCGCCGTGCGCGATGCCGTGCGGCAGGTAGCCCAGGCGGTCGTGCACCGTCACCGTCAGCATGCACAGGTCCACCGCCAGGGGCCGCCCGTGGTAGCCCACCAGCAGCTTCGCGCCCGGCCGCAACAGCGGCTCCAGGTTCACCACCTCGTAGCGGTGGTAGCGCTGGAGCAGGCGGAACGTCGTCAGCCACGCGGCCCTCGCCGCGCTCCCTGTCGCCGTCACCCGCCCACCCGGTACAGCACCGCGCCGTGCGCCACGCCCGCGCCCACGCCCACCAGCAACACCCGGTCCCCCGGCTTCACCGGACGCGTGCGCCACAGCCGGTCCAGGCCCGTCCCCAGCGACGCGGAGCCCACGCTGCCCACCGTGTCCACCACCGTGACGCTCTTCTCCGGGGGGACCTCCAGGGCCTGGAGGATGGCCGTGAACATGCTCCCGTTGGGCTGGTGCGTGAGCACCCACGCCACGTCCGCCACCGTCAGCCCCGCGCCCTGGAGCACCGCCGTCGCCGCGCGCGTGAGCGCTCCCAATGCCACGCGCGTCATGTCCTTCGCGGGCGTGAGGAAGCGCATGCCCTGGCGCTCGCCCGTCAGGTGCGGGTTGTCCAGGACGACGTCCGGCGGCAGCGTGCCGTCGTTGCCGAACGCCACGCCCAGCACGCCCTCACCCGGTCGCGCGTCGCCCAGCACCACCGCCGCCGCCGCGTCGCCCAGCACCAGGTAGGGCCGGGGGTCCTCCGGCCGCGTCGTGCGCGACAGCAGCTCCACCGACACCACGCCCACCGGCCCCAGCCCCGTGGCCACCGAGCGCGCCGCCAGGTCGAACGCGCTCAGGAACCCCATGCACGCGTTGCCCACGTCCATCGCGTCGCACGTGCCCGACAGCCCCAGCGCCGCCGCCACCCGGCTGCCATTGGCCGGCGTGGTGACGTCCCCGCCCATGGAGGACACGAAGAGGATGCGCCGGAGCGCCGTCGCCTCCAGGCCCGCCGCGTCCAGCGCGCCCCGCAGCGCCTGGGCCCCCAGGTCCGCCGCGCGTGTGCCCGCCGGGGCGAAGTGCCGCGTGCGGATGCCCGTCTTGCGCTCCACCTCCACCGCGTCCCGGCCCACGCGCGCGCACAGCTCCGCGGTCGTCACCGGGGGGCCCGGCAGCACGCTGGACGTGCCGAGGATGCGAACGGGAATCACGCGGCCCTCCTCCCGCCGGACACGTTCCGGCGCATGCGCAGGGACTCCCACGCCTGCTTGAACTCCAGCAGCTTCTGCTCCAGTGCCATGTCGCGAGCCGCTTCGTCCAGCACGTCGTCCACGTGCGTGAAGCGCATGGAGCCCAGCAGCGGATGGTCGCGCGTGCCCACGTCGTAGCGCAGGTCCCCGCGCGCCGACTCCAGGTCGCCATTGCGATGCAACAGCAACACCCCACTGGTCAGCAGGTCCATGGCCCGCGCCACCGGGTTGAGCGCGGAGAGGAACAGCCCCAGCGGCCCGGGCAGCAGGGGCTGGGCGGCGTGGTGGTGGCTGGCGGGGAAGATGTTGCTGGAGAAGACCAGATCCGCGCCCGCGTTCAGCAGCACGTCCACCGGCACCATGCTGGTGAAGGCCCCGTCCACGTACCGCGCGGGCGGCTGGAGCGTGGGGGCCCACACTCCCGGCGCCGAACCGCTGGCGCGCACCGCCAGCGCGAGCGGCCCCTTCTCCAGCACGACGCAGCGGCCGGTGGTCAGGTCGGTCGTCACCGGCAGGAAGCCGGTGGGCAGTTCCTCCAGCGCCAGGTCTCCCAGGTCGCTGCGCACCAGCCACTCCATGGCCTGCGTGGTGACCACCGACGACAGCGCGGCGGCGGACAGGTATCCGCCGCGGGCGCGGTGGCGCAGCCGGCGCAGTCCGTCCAGGCCCTCGCGTCCGTCGCGCGCGGTGCCGCAGAAGTACGCGCCCACCAGGGAGCCCATGCTGGAGCTGCTCAGGAAGTCCACCGGCACCTCCAGCGCCGTCAGCCGCTTGAGGATGTGCGCGTGGTAGAAGCCCCACACGCCCCCGCCGCTGAGCGCCAGTCCCACGCGCCGGCCGGTGATGGCGCGCGCCCAGCGCGACAGCGCATCCCGCGTCCCCGCGTCCAGGCCCAGCGCGGCCAGCGGGCGCGTGTCCCCGGCCCGCACCACCAGCCGCTGCCAGTCCAGCCGCAACCGGCACAGGGGCGGCGGCGCGTCCTCGTCCCAGCCGTCCTCCTGCGGCAGGGGGCGGCCCCGCAGCGTCGGGCTCGCGCGCGGGCGCCACGGCGACAGCAGCACCGTGGGCAGCACCGACGCTCCGGCCATGCCTGGCGCCGCGTCGCTGGAGGCGATGAGCCGCACCTCGCGGACCGTCACGCCTTCGGGCGCCTCGACGCCATCCAGCAACACGCAGTCGAAGTCTCCGCCCGGCACCAGCAGGTCCCCGAGCCCCGGAGCGGAAGGCCCGACGGTGCGGCGGAACACGCCGTCCGGCCCGCGCACCGCGCCCTCCGTCCGCTTCTTCCCCGCGCGCACCAGGAGCACGCGGTCTCCGAAGTCGTGGGCCATCACCTTCGCCACCAGCTCCACCAGCAGGGACAGCGAGGCGGGCGGCAGCCCCAGCCCCTGCGACCGGAAGGTGACGACGTCCGCGCGCGACTCGTGCCCGGAGACGCCATGGCGTGGCGCGCCCGCGGCGACCTCCAACTCCATGCGGGGAATGAACAACGCCTGCGACGCGGACACCGCCGTCACCGTGACGGGCCAGGTGCCTCGCGCGAGCGCCTCCACGCCCAACGACATGCCCGAGCGCAGGTGCAGGAGCACCGCCCCTGCCGCCATCACCTTCCACTCACCCGAGCGCAGCAGGTAGACGCCGTCCACCTCCCGCCCCTCCTGGCATACGACCTGGCCGGGAGCGGGCTCCACCGGCCGCGCCCTTCCCAGCAACCGCAGGAGGACGGACGTGCGGGTGTGGCGCAGCGCGGGCGCCTGCTTCAACGTGTACAGCCACCGACGCCGCTCTTCGACCGTAAGGGGAGAAGCCATGCGTCGCCCAAGGATAACCAGGACGCTCCCGTGCGGGATAGCTCGCGGGAGCGCCTGCCCGCTGTGCGGGTCGGTGTCGACTGTCTGTTACGCGGGCTGGGGTCGCGGTGGCTCCCCCTCGGGAGGGATTGACGGCGGCGTCTGGGACGGCGGCCCGCCCGTGGAGTTACCGGGCTTGCGGTGTTTCATGACCTTGCTCCGGGCCCCTTCCACCATGGCGTAGAGCACCGGGATGAAGATGAGGTTCACGAAGGTGGAGAAGAGCATTCCGCCGAAGACGGTGGTGCCCAGCGACTTGCGCGCCGCGGAGCCCGCGCCGCTGGCCAGCATCAGCGGCACCACGCCGAAGAGGAACGCGAAGGACGTCATCAGGATGGGGCGCAGGCGCGTCTCCGCCGCGTTGATGGCGGACTCCACCACGCCCTGCCCCTGCGCGCGCAGCTGTTCACCGAACTCCACGATGAGGATGGCGTTCTTGGACGCGAGGCCCACGAGCATCACCAGGCCCACCTGGCAGAACACGTCGTTCACCAGGCCGCGCGCGGTCTGGAGCAGCAGCGCGCCCAGCATGGCCACGGGCACCGCGAGCATGACGACGAAGGGCAGGGCGAAGCTTTCGTACTGGGCGGACAGCACCAGGAAGACGAAGATGATGCCCAGCGCGAAGATGACGAGCACGGTGTTGCCCGCGCTCTTCTGCTCCAGCGACAGGCCCGTCCATTCGTAGGTGAAGCCCGAGGGCAGCACCTGTTTGGCCACGTCCTCCATGGCCAGCAGCGCCTGACCGGTGCTGACGCCGGGGCTGCCCTGGCCGTTGAGGTTCGCGGAGCGGAAGAGGTTGTAGTGGGTGATGTTCTGCGCGGTGGAGACGGGCGTCACCGTCACCAGCGCCTCCAGGGGCACCATGCCGCCGGCGTCCGAACGGACGTAGAAGCTGCCGATGTCCTTCGGGTTGTCGCGGAAGGGCGTGGCCGCCTGCACGAACACGCGATAGACGCGGTTGGCGAAGGTGAAGTCGTTCACGTACTGGCTGCCCAGGTACACCTGGAGCGTGGCGAACACCGCGCTCAGGGACACGCCCTGCGCCTTGGCCTTCTCGCGGTCCACCTCGATGTTGAGCTGCGGCGAGCCCGCTGAATACGATGAGAACACGCCTCGCAGGCGCGGCTCCTGGCTGGCCTTGCTCACCAGGGCCTGGGTGGCCTGCGACAGCTCCTCCAGCGAGTGGCCTCCCTCCTGGTCCTCCAGCACGAACTCGAAGCCGCCCACGCTGCCCACGCCTCGGATGGCGGGCGGCTGCAGGGGCAGCACGCGCGCGCCGGGCACCCGGCCCAGCGGTCCGCGCAGCCGCTCCACCAGCCCGGCCACGCTCTCCTCCTGCTTCTTGCGCTCCTCCCAGGGCTTCAGGTTGACGAAGAGCGCGCCGTAGTTGGCGCCCGTGCCCAACAGCGAGAAGCCGCCCACGGTGAAGATGTCGATGACCTCCGGCTGCTCGCGCAGGATGCCCTCCACCTGGAGGAGCACCTGGCGCGTGTACTCCAGCGACGTGCCCTCCGGGCCCTGCACCGCGACGATGAGGTAGCCCTGGTCCTCGTCCGGGATGAAGCCGCTGGGGACCGCGCGGTAGAGCAGCCCGGTGGCGATGAGGAACACGCCGAACGCGGCGAGGACGAACCACCGCGCCTTGCCCAGCATGAAGCCCAGCAGCTTCCCGTAGCCCCGGCGCAGCGCGTCCAGACCTTCATCGAACTTGCGCGCCGGCAGGAACTTCTTGCCCTCGTTGGCGCGCAAGAGGCGCGCGCACAGGGCGGGGGACAGCGTGAGCGCGACGAGCGCGGACAGGCTGATGGAGAACGCGATGGTGAGCGCGAACTGGCGGTAGATGGCGCCCGTGGTGCCGGGGAAGAAGGACACCGGGATGAACACCGCGGAGAGCACCAGCGCGGTGGCGACCACGACGCCGGACACCTGCTTCATGCCCCGGGAGGTGGCCTCGCGCGCGTCCACCTTGTCGTGCTCCATCACGCGCTCGACGTTCTCGATGACGACGATGGCGTCATCCACCACGAGGCCGGTGGCCAGCGTCAGGCCGAAGAGCGTCAGGGTGTTGAGCGAGAAGCCGAACGCGTTGACGAACATGAAGGTGCCCACCAGCGACACCGGCAGCGTCGTCACCGCGACCAGCACGCTTCTCCAGCCGTGCAGGAAGATGAAGATGACGATGATGACCAGGAGGATGGCCTCGCCCAGCGACTGGAGCACCTCCCGGATGGAGGCGCTCACCGCGAGCGTCGTGTCGAAGGCCACCTTGTAGGTGAGGCCGGGCGGGAAGTTGATGGACAGCCGCTTGAGCTCCGCCTCCACGCCCTCGCGCACCTGCAAGGCATTGGAGCCGGGAAGCTGGGTGATGCCCAGACCCACGGCGTCCTGGCCGTCGAAGCGCAGGAGCTGCGTGTAGTTCTCCGCGCCCAGCTGCGCGCGGCCCACGTCGCGGATGCGCACCAGGGCGCCGTCCGCGCCGCGCTGCACGACGATGGCCTCGAACTCCTTGGCGGAGGACAACTGTCCGTTCACCTGGAGCGACAACTGGTACGCCTGATCCTTGGAGGAGGGCGCCTGGCCCACCTTGCCCGCGCCCACCTGGACGTTCTGCTCCTGGAGCGCGTTGAGCACGTCCTGCGCGGTGAGGTTCCTGCGGGCCAGCTCCGTGGGGTCCAACCACAGGCGCATGGCGAAGCGGCGCTCGCCGAAGATGCGCACGTCGCCCACGCCCTTCACGCGCAGCAGCGCGTCGCGGATGAAGACGTCCGCGTAGTTGCTGATGAACTCCGTGTCGTAGCGCTTCTGCTTGTCGAAGACGCCGAAGGACACGAGCAGCTGCGTCTGCGCCTTGCGCACGGTGACGCCCAGGGCGTTGACCTGCGCGGGCAGCTGCGGCGTGGCGGTGGCCACGCGGTTCTGCGCGTCCACCGCCGCCAGGTCCGGGTCCCGCGACGGGTCGAAGGTGGCGATGATGGTGCTCAGGCCGTCGTTGGTGCTGGTGGAGGACAGGTAGCGCATGCCCTCCATGCCGTTGAGCTGGCGCTCCAGCACCGTGGTGACGGAGCTCTCCACCGTCTCCGCGGACGCGCCCGTGTACGTGGCGGTGATTTGAACCTGGGGCAGCGCCAGCTCCGGGTACTGCTCGATGGAGAGGCTGGGGATGGAGATGGCGCCCACGAGCGTGATGAGGATGGACAGCACGCTCGCGAAGATGGGGCGCTTGATGAAGAAGTCGGAGAAGTTCATGGCGTCCCTTACCGACCCGCGTCCGCGCCGCCGCCGGTGCCCTGCTGGGGGGGCGCCTGGGGCATGGCTTCATCCCGGCCTTCGGGCACGGGCCTGGGTTGGATGGCCATGCCGTCGCGCAGTTGCTGCACGCCGCTGACGACCACCTGCGTGCCCGCGTCCAGGCCCTTGAGCACCTCGTAGTCGTTGCCCTCCACCAGGCCCAGCGTCACCGGCTGGCGCTTCACCACCGTGCCGGCGTCGCCCTGGCCCACCACCATGGCGAAGGACTGGCTGCCCTGCCGGGTCACCGCCGTGGTGGGCATCTTCAGGGCTTCGCGCACGTCGTAGACGAGCTGCGCGCGCACCAGTTGTCCGGCCTTGAGGGTGCCGTCGTTCTGGAAGGCGGCCTTCACCTCCACCAGCTGCGTGATGGGATTGGGCGTGGTGGCGACGAAGAACGCGGGCGCGTGCACGATGGACTTCCCGTCCGCGTCCAGCACCTCCAGCGGCGTCTGACCGACCTTGATGCGGGCGGCCTGGGCCACCGGCACCTGCACGGACAATTCCAGCAGCGCGTTCTGGTCCACGATGGTGAGGCCCGACTGGGGCGTCACGTAGTCGCCCAGCTTCACCGGGATGTCGCCCACGATGCCGTCGAAGGGGGCGCTCACGTTGAAGAAACCCAGTTGCACCTGCTGGTTTTGAATCTGCGCCTCCACCGCCTGGGCCTGGGCCACGGCCTGCTCCGCCTGGGCCACGGCCTGCTCGTAGTCCTGGCGGCTGACGAGGCCTTCCTTGAGCAGCTGCGCGCTGCGCTCGCGCGTCTTGCTCGCGAACTCACGGCTGGCGACCGCGGAGGCCTTCTGGGCCTGGGTGGCGCGCAGGTTCGCCTTCTCCTGACGGGGGTCGACGACGAGCAGCACCTGCCCCTGCTTCACCGGGGTGCCGGGGCGCACGGGGATGGACTGCACGTAGCCGGCGACCTGCGGGAAGACGGTGATGCTGCGCCGGGAGATGAGCGTGCCCACGTACTCGCTGGTGTCGCGCACCGGGCCGGGCGCCACCTGGAGCACCTGCACGGCGATGGGCTTGGCGCCCTGTCCCGGGCCTCCCTGGGGACCGCCCCCGGGGCCGCCTTCCTTGCCTTTGCCGCAGCCGCCCGCCAGCGCGAGCACGAGTCCCCACGCACCCCAACCACCCCTCACCACTCGCATGCTGCCTCCGACAAGAATGCGTCCACCTGCGCCTGACGCAGCTGGAAGTCGCGAATCACGAGCTCCAGCTCCGCCTGCCGCAGGGCCCCGGCCGCGTCCACCAACTCGAGGCTCGTTCCGGTGCCCACCTCGAAGCTGCGGCGGGTGAGCCGGTCATTCTCTTCCGCGAGCTTGCGTTCGCGGTCCGCCAGCTCGCGCGTCTCCTGGTTCACCTGCACGGCGCGCCTGGCCTGGGTGACCTCCACGACGATGTTTCGCTCGCGCGCGACGGCGTCCGAACGGGCCTGCTCCAGTTGTCCGCGCGTCTGGCGCAGCCGCCCCTCGCGCGCGCCGCCGTCCCAGAAGGGCAGCACCAGGCTGGCGCCGATGTTCCAGAGGGGCACCTCCGCGAAGCCCGGGTTGACGGTGAGCCCGGTGGTGGAGCTGGTGAGGTCCAGCGTGGGCAGGTACAGGCGCTTCACCTCGCCAATGGCGCGCTCGGCCACCACCAGCCGCGAGCGCGCCGCGGCGATGTCCGCGCGGTTCTCCAGTGACTCCAGCTTGTGGCAGGTCTGGTTCGCGCCCTGGAGCAGCGTGTTCAGGTCCAGCCCCTTCGCGAGGCCCACGGCGGAAGGGGTGCCCAGCGCCAGCCCCAGGGCTTCACGCGCCTGGCGCAGGTCCTCGTCGCCCGTCACCACGTTGCGGCGGGCGGCCTGAGCGTCCTGATCCACGCGCACGACATCCAGGCGGGTGCCGGCGCCCAGCTCGAAGCGGCGCTGCGCGAGGGCCAGCCGCTCCAGCGCGGTGCGCAGGTTGACGCGGTTGACCTCCGCCAGCCGCTCCGTGGAGGACACGGAGACGAGCGCCCGCGCGAGGCCCCGGGTGAGCTGCCGGCGTGTCTCCGCCAGCGACAAGGCGGCGGTGCGCCGGCCCTCCTTCGCGCTGCCCAGGGCGTAGAGGCTGGCCAGGTCCACCACCGGCACGGACGCGCTGAGGGTGCCCACGCCCAGCAGGTCCGTGGGGGTGACGCCTCCCACGGAGCCGATCGCGCCTCCTCCAACGAGGACGAAGCTGGGATTGAGCACGTTGTACTGGGCGGACAGGTTGCCGGTGACGGTGGGCAGCAGGTTCGCGAGCGCGATGCGCCACGTGCCCGCGGCCACTTCAATCTGTCCCAGGGCGGCCTGGAGGTCGGTGGAGCGCTGGCGCAGCAGGTCCAGCGCCTCGTTCCAGGAGGCCAGTTGCAGCGGCGCCGGGGGCGCTGGGGCGAGCAGCGGATCCGACACGTTCGCCTCGAAGGGCGGCGGCACCTCCGGCACGTCGTCCGGGTTCTGGGAGGGGGCGGCCGCCGCGCCGGTGGAGGCCGCGGGCTTCGGCGCGTCCGGCGGCGTAGCGCGAGGCGCGGTGTTCTGCGCCAGGGCCCGGGGGTGTTCAGCGCCGGGCTGTACGGGAACCGCGCCCGGGTTTCCGGCCTGGGCCAGCAGGGCTGCGAACAGGAGGGCGTTCATAAAGGGTGCCCCCCAGGTAGGGGCGAAACCAGCCCCCTGCCATGGGTTCGCGCCCCGGCCGCTCCAATGGACAACACCGCCGGACAAAACCTTGCTCAGCGGTGGAGGGATTGAACGTCGCTCCTGCCTTGGAGGGCAGGATGACACTCAATCACAGAGGACCAGGAGTCGGGTCAGGACGAGACAGGAGCGGGAGTCCTGGTCGTTGAGAGGGTTCGGGTCCTCGGGGACGCCCATCATCCGGGTGGCCTTCACGTCATAGGTCAGTCCCAGGCCGAGCAGACGCAAGGGAATGCTGAAGGTGCGCGTCTGCGAGGCGCCGGGGGCGAGCGGCCCGAAGTCACAGGTGACGGCGCCCGCGGAGGGCGTGCATGCGCTGGACGTGGCGGTCAGACCGGGGGGAAGCGCGGCACGGACGGACGTGGAGGTGAGCGGGGCCGGGCCGTTGTTCGTCACGCGAACGTCGTACGCGATGGCAGGAACGAGCAGGCCCAGTTGGGGCCGGGCGAAGAGCCGCACGACGGCGTCCGCCTTCGGCGTCTGCACGGGGACGGTGCGGAACACGGAGACGGTGTTGGCCTGCCCCTTCGCCACGACGAGCTCCGGCTTCCCGTCGCCGTCGAAGTCACCGGTG
Source organism: Myxococcaceae bacterium (assembly GCA_004173515.1). Lineage (GTDB taxonomy): Bacteria > Myxococcota > Myxococcia > Myxococcales > Myxococcaceae > Corallococcus. The sequence continues at coordinate 17,525 of SECN01000046.1, forward strand.
GCGAGCGCGGTGGCGTTGCTGACCGTGGGAATCACCACGGGCTGGGCGAAGGTGCCGTCGCCCTGGTTGAGCAGGACGGTGACATCCGGCGCGTTGCCGGGGGCCAGGGCCACGTCGAGCGCGCCGTCGCCGTTGAAGTCCGCGACGGCCATGGACTGGGCGTTGACGGTGGTGGTGGAGGTGACGAAGGGGGCGTAGTCGATGTCGCCGGTCCTGCGGTTGACGGACACGAAGTTCTGGCCCGCGACGAGCAGGTCCTGGAGGCCGTCGCCGGTGACATCCACCATGGCGACGCGGGATGCGCCCGTGGGGATGGTGATGGCGAACCCGGAGTAGAAGCTGCCGTTGCCGTCAGTGGCCCTCACGATGGCCTGTCCGGCCGCGTTCACGCTGACGATGTCCAGGGGGACGTCGTCGCCGTTGCCATCCCCCAGCGTGACGTCCAACGGGTCGATGCCCACGAGGACCTCGTCCACCTTCTCGGGGGCGGCGCCCTGGTAGGTGACAAGGAGCGCGGACCGGATGGCGGGAGAGAGCGTCACCAGCTCCGGGGTGGAGCCCAGGGTGATGTCCCCGATGGCGAGTCCGCGCAGGTTCGTCTCTCCGCTGACGGTGGTCACGCGGGGGTCGGGGCTTCGGAAGCCGCCCGTGCCGTCACCGAAGAACACCGCGAGCAGGTTGTTGCCCACGACCGCGACGTCCACGTTGCCGTCCTGGTCGAAGTCCGCCCCCGCGCCGACGGCGACTGCGACGGGATTGGACATGGCCAGGGGCAAGAGCGCGGTCTTGCGCACCGTGAAGGGGCCGGTGGGCGTGCCGGTCAGGATGGAGACGGTGCGGTCGCCGGCGTTGAGTGTGACGACGTCGGGCGTGCCGTCCTTGTTCAGGTCTCCGACGGCCACGGAGCGGGGGCCGATTCCGGTGCCAGAGTCCACGGGCGGCCCGAAGGCCACGGGGGGCGCGGCCCAGGAGGGCAGGGCGAACCCCAGCAGGCCCATGAGCAGCAGGGCGCGGGAGGCGGTCCTTGAAAGGGAGATGGATGGGTGATGGGTCTGGATGGGCGGGTGCATGACGATGTCCTCACGTTCAGGGGGGAAGGAACGAACGTGGGGTCGCCTGCACGACAAGGGCGTCTGTCTTCCGGGGAGGGGTGACACACCCGGCAGGACCGGGCGCCGGCCCGAGGACCGGCGCCCGGAAGGGGATGCGTTCAGCGTACCGCGGAGAGATTCGTGCCGGAGGTGTTCATGTCGTAGCGAGGCTCGTCGCTGGAGGGTTCCTCGTTCACGGACGCGCCCGTGGTGTTGAGGCGCACGGTGACGAGGTTGAGCGCCTGCTCCGCGGCGAGCAGGTCCGGCTTGCCGTCGTCGTTGAAGTCACCGACGGCGAGCGCGGAGATGGGCGTGAAGGAGAAGCCAAACTGCGACTGGGCGAAGGTGCCGTCGCCCTGGTTGAGCAGCAGTTGGATGCCGGGCGCGGAGTCCGAGGCCACGGCCACGTCGGTCAGGCCATCCCCGTTGAAGTCCGAGGCCACGAAGGCGGTGGCGTTGTAGAGGGTGGGCGAGGTGATGGCGGCCGCGAACTCGCCGTTGTTGTTGCCGGGCAGGACGGCCACGAAGTCCGGGCCCGCCACGAGGATGTCCTTGAAGCCGTCGCCGGTGGCATCCGCCAGCGCCACGCGGTTGGCGCCCTCGGGGGCGGTGAAATGCTTGCGCGCGTAGAAGGTGCCATCGCCCTTGCCGGGGAACAGGGTGACGGTGCCGTTCGCCTCCACGGTGACGAAATCCATGTGGCTGTCATTGGTGAGCTCCTCCGCCGCGACGTCCGTCGGAGCGGTCGCGAGCGTGAAGAGCGTCGCCTGGATGACGCCCCCGGGCGCGTACCGGACGAGGATGGCGCCCCGGCGGGCATCCGAGAGCAGCACCAGGTCCAGCGCGGCGTCCGGGTCGAACCTGCCGGTGGCAATCCCATGCAGGTCCCGCTCTCCGGCGAGGCTGTCCTTCGAGGTGGCGGCCTGGAGGGCCTCGTCGCCCAGGAACAGCATGGAGAGGCGGTCGTCACACACGGTCGCGACGTCCGTGAAGCCGTTGCCGTCGAAGTCGCCCGTGGCGATGGAGTTGGGCGCGCAGTTCGTGGCGAGGGCCAGGTCCAGCCGGAACGGGAAGAACCCCGTCCCGTTGCCCAGCAGGAACGAGCGGGAGACAGCCCCCCGGTTCGCGGTGACGGCGTCGAGCCAGGCGTTCGCGTCGAATTGGTCGAGCGCCACCGCGACAGGACCGGCGGCGGTGAAGGAGGCCCTGGGCAGGGTGAAGCGGGCGGGCTCCGCGGCCCAGGTGGGCGCGGTGAATCCCAGCAGGCTCAGGCTCAGCAGGGGATGGAACAGCGAGTTACGGATTCTCAAGTGCAACTCCAGATGTCCAGTGAATTCCGGACTTCCCGAAGCTGCGTCATGAAAGGGTTCAGGGCGTCTGTCTTGAAGGCTGGGCGAGCGTTCAGCGTGTCACGGCGGGATTGGATGAAGGTTCGGGCCCCGCATCGTGTCTGGATTCGAGCATGAAAGGCAGAGGGACAGAGCCATCCGGTGGATCGAATGAGCGGCCGACTTCCGTTGCAGGAACCGGAGTTCCAGCATCGGTGTCTGTATGCGTCCAGGTTGAGTCGGGCTCGCCATCCCGGAGGCGGCGCAGAAGTGTGCCGTCGCTGCCCGCCGCGTACTGCGCGCCCGAATGGAGTCCTGGAATGGTCAGACCACAGGCTTGAGGGTCTTCATCGATCCGGATGAAGAGGACGCCCTGCCGCTGAACGACCTTGTACCGGTGCGACTCGCGTCGGTCCGTGCAGGGCGTATCGGCATTCTGTGGCCCCAGGAAATCGTCAGCGGCGAGTTCGACCGCGCGCAGGACGGTGCCGCTGAGTTCGACCGGCACTCCTTTGGAGCCTACCTGCATGGCGGGCTGCTCGAAGAAGCTGGGGAATGCGATGGACGTGTCATTCACCAGGGGGGCGCGAACGGGCGGGTTCCGTGGACATCCCGTCAGGAGCGAGGCTACCAGAATCATGCAGGATTTGAACGCCATGGGGCCTCTTCGCTGATGCCTTGACCGTGCAGTCAGTGGCGGTCGATCCGGTAGGTCTGCTCGCTGGTCCAGACCACGGAGCCCAGGGATTTGCGACTCCACTGACTCCGCTTCTGAGTCCACTTGGACAGATCTCCGGTCGTGGGAGTGTATTGGAAGAACCCGTCGCAGGTGGGATTCGCGGAGTCGTTCGACGCCGAGAAGAACGCCACCAGTGACAGCCGAAGCATTCCCGCTTTCGTCTTCACCTCCCATCCATGTGCCATTCCCAGGGAGACGATGTACCGGATGTCCTGCTCCGTGAGTTCTCCTTCGTAGGGATGGGTGTGGAGGAGATACACATAGCCGATGCTTTCGGGAGGGTAACGGGCATCGTCCACGGTGGATGGCAGGCGGCAGGTTCGTTTTCCACGCGCATCCTGGAGCGTGGTCGCGGCCATCATGCTCATCTCGAACCGCTCATCAGGCGTGTAATAGACCCATGCGCAATACTCCTGCGAAAGGTCCCATCTCAACCGGAAGTTCATGTCCGAGGGACGGCCTGCGGTGGCATGTGGCTGCTTCAGCATCATCGAGCATGCGGAGATGAGGGCGTCCGAATACGTATCGAAAGGTCCAAAGCCCGGCATCGGACCCGCGATCTGCTCGGGTAGGTCACGCGCGTTGAGCTGGATGACCCCCGGTACTGACGCCGGCGGGGTGCATGCCAGCACGAGGATCAAACACACCCATCCTGGAAGGCGCATCTCCGTCACGGCGCGGGCATCATCCCCAACCGCTGCTTCGCGGACCTGCTCTGCGGGTCGAACCGGAGCGCCTCTTCCAGCCGCTCGCGGCCCTTCGCCACGTTGCCCTGCACCATGTACAGGTCCGCCAGCCGCACCAGCACGTCCGCGTTGTAGGGCTGCAAATCCAACGCGCGCTCGAACTCGCGCGTCGCCGTGACCACGTCCCGCCTGCGCATCGCCAACTGCCCCAGCATCACGTGCGGCTGCACCAGCCCGCTCGTCTCCGGCTGGTTCGCCAGGGACTCGAGCGCCGGCATCGCCCGCGCGTCCCCGAACGACGCCAGCGTCAGCGCCGCGCCCTGCCGCACCCACAGCGAACCGTCATTCAAGAGCGGCACCAGGTCCTCCGTCGCCTCTCTCGCGTTCACGCTGCCCAGCGCGTCGATGAGGTCCGAGCGCAGCGTGCTGTCCGTCGTGCCCCTCAGGCCCGCGCGCAGCGCCGGCACCGCGTCGCGCTTGAACCGGCGCGCCAGGAACTTCGCCGCCGCGCCCCGGAGCGTGCCCGCCTCCGTCGTGTCCGCCAGCACCGCCTCCAGCGGCCCCCGGCTCTGCGCGGCCGTCTTCTCGTCGAACGCGTCCGCCAGCCGCAACCGCCGCTGCTGGCGCGCCTCCGCCTTCGGCCACCACTTCGTCAACGCCTGACCCATCGCGTCCGGCGTCTCCTTCGTGTGACAGGCATTGCACGCGTTGGGCACGTCGTGGCGTGCCGTGTTCTGGGGCACCGGCACGTCCAGCGCGTGGTCCGCGAAGTGGTCCAGCACGCCCGACACCACCGACGGCATGTGACACGCGATGCAGTCCTGCGCCGCCGCGGCCTTGTGGTGCGTGTGCTTGTCGCCCTGCGCTGCCACCTCCTGATGACAGCCCTGGCACGTCGCCGCGTTCGCGGACGTGCGCGCGGGCGACGCCTTCGTCAGCGGCTTCACCTCGTTGGGCGCGTGCGGATCATGCGGCGCCGTGTGGCACGTCAGGCACGTGGCCCCGCCCTGCAGGTGGCACTTGGACTGGATGAGCGCCTGGTACTCGAAGCTGGAGGTGCTGGGGCGCCCGTCGTTGAAGAAGTCGCCGGAGCGCTCGTTGCCCACCAGCAGCACCATGGGCTGGTAGTTCGCGTCGTAGCGCTGGCCGGGCTGGTAGCGGTGCGCCGCGTCCAGCATGGGGAACAGCGTGCGCCGGGGCCCGTGGCACTGCGCGCACACCGCGAAGCCCTCCGCCGTGCCCAGCTTCTTGGGCTGCACGATGTCCGCCTCGGCCTGCGACTCCGCGTGCCGCCCGCCCGGCCCGTGACAGGACTCGCACGCCACGCCCGCGTCCGCGAACGTCGTCTCCCACTGGTGGCTCGCGCGGTCGTACTTCGCCTCCAGCCCCGTCACGTGACAGTCCAGACACGCGTGCTGCGCGCTGCGGCGGAAGTTCGCCCAGAAGAACGGATGGTCCGGCGCCAGCGCGCCCTGCTTCTTCTCCGAGTAGTCCACCCACTCGCCCTTGCCCGTGACGTGGAAGTACACCGGCAACACCTGCCAGCGTCCGTCCGGCAGCAGCGTGATGGGGTCCTGCATCCGCTTGCCACCCACCACCCACTGCACCGGCCACTCGCCCAGGTTCCCATCCGAACCCTTGGTGCGCATCAGGTGCTTGCTTCCATCGCGGCGCATCCACGCCTCGCTGGACTCGCCCTTGAAGTGCGTGCCCGTGCCCGTGAACGTGCCCACCACGTACGGCTTCGTCGCGGGCGACAGCGCCCGGGCATGCCAGTCGTGCTTCCAGCCCGTGTGCTGCTCCTCGTGACAGTCCGCGCAGACCTCGGAGCCCACGAAGCGGTTCGGCGGCTTCGCGGCGACCTCCGCTGTCTTCACCGGCACGGGCGCGACGGGGCTGCCCGCGTCCAGCACGGCGGCAGGCGTGGGGGCCCGGGTGATGGGAGCCGAAGGCGCGGAGGTCGCGGCCGGGCGCAGGGCGAAATACAGGCCCGCGGCGAGGAGTGCGACCACCGCGAGGGCGACGAGGACAGGGCGAGAAGTGCGCATCCGGAGGTGCCGTCCATGCTCCTCCGGACGGCCGGGCGGCACAAGCGGCGCTCCGAGCGAGCCCGGGCAGCCCTTCTCCTCCAGTGGACACCGCACTCCCAGGGAGTGCTGCGGTCCCGGCGAGCCCTGGACTAGGGTGGCGGCCGCCGTCACCTTCACCCGGCAGGAGCCTGTCCCATGCCCATGCGGTCCGTGAATGGAACCCGGCTGTACTACGAGGACACCGGCGGCACGGGGGACGTGGTCGTCTTCAGCCACGGCCTCTTGTGGAGCACGCGCCTGTTCGATCCGCAGGTGGAGGCGCTGCGAGGCCGCTTCCGTTGCATCTCGTACGACCACCGGGGACAGGGCCAGAGCGAGGTGCCGCCCGACGCGGTCATCGACATGGAGACGGTGTACGCGGACGCGGTGGCGCTCATCGAGTCGCTGGGCGTGGCGCCCGTCCACTTCGTGGGCCTGTCCATGGGCGGCTTTGTCGGCATGCGGCTGGCCGCGCGCCGGCCGGACCTGGTGCGCTCGCTGGTGCTGCTGGAGACGTCCACGGACCCCGAGCCCACCGCGAACATCCCCCGCTACACCGCGCTCAACCTGGTGGCCCGCTACCTGGGCCTGGCGCCGGTGACGGGGCCCGTGATGCGCATCATGTTCGGCACGTCGTTCCTCACCGACCCGGGCCGCGCGGAGGAGCGGGCGCTGTGGCGCGCGCGCCTGCGTCAGAACCGCCGCGACGTCTGGCGCGCCGTCAACGGCGTCATCAAGCGCAAGGGCATCCCGGAGGAGCTGCCGCGCATCCGCACGCCCACGCTCGTCATCGTGGGCGAGGAGGACCGCGCCACGGTGCCCGCGAAGGCGGAGCGCATCCACTCCCTCATCCCCGGCTCGAAGCTGGTGCGCCTGTCGCGCGGTGGGCATTCCTCCACGGTGGAGGAGCCGGCGCTGGTGAATGCTGAACTCGCCCCCTTCCTCACCGAGCACGCCGCCGCGAACGCCGCGCACACCGGCTGAAGCTGCGTTACCCCAAACACCAGGAGGGCTTGTTCAATGCCAGTCGCGAAATGGAATGGCGCGGTGCTCGCGAAGAGCGACCGCTTCGAGGAAGTGGAGGGCAACGTCTACTTCCCGCCCGACAGCCTCAACCGGGAGCACTTCAAACCCAGCGCCACGCACACCACCTGCCCCTGGAAGGGCGAGGCCAGCTACTACTCCGTGGAGGTGGACGGAAAGACGAACGCGGATGCCGCCTGGTTCTATCCCGAGCCGAAGGAGAAGGCGGCCAACATCCGCGACCACGTGGCCTTCTGGAAGGGCGTGACGGTGGAGCGCTGAGCCTTCAGCGCCCCGTCCAGTAGCGCACCCACCGGGGCGCGTTGCGCAGCTGCGTGACGATGAAGGCGGGGACCCACTGGGGCGCTGGACGAACAGCGCGGAGATGTCGTGGTGGTAGTAGGTCGCCAGGAACGACACGCCCGCCAGCTCGTTGACGGAGCTGAGCTGGAAGAAGACGTAGAAGGCCTCGTCGCGCGCGGCCTCGAATTCGCGCAGGAACTGGTCCGCGGTGGCCGCGCCCGTCACCGCCTGGGTCGCCGCGGCGGCGTTCGGCCCGTACAGCAGGCCCGCCAGGCCGTGCCCGCCACCATGGGTGTTCCCCGGACATGCGCCTTCCACAGGTCGCTCAGGCCCGCCACCAACGTGGGCTCCTCCTGTTCGAGGATGCCGAACAGGCTGTTGGCCGCCGTGAGCGGGGTGTCCAGCAGGGTGGTGACGTCATGGCCTCGGAAGATGAACGGCATGCGGGGGACTCCGGAGGCGGACGGCTCGGGCGGGAATCCCAGGGAGGGAATGAGCCTGGAACAAACCGTTGACCCTGGAAGGGGCGTTTTCCTTCGCGACGGGATGTCCGCGGCCGTACGTGCCGGTGGGGGCGGGCTTGTCG
>SECN01000848.1 GCA_004173515.1 Myxococcaceae bacterium
TGGACCGGCTGGCTGTCCCGCGTCTCGAAGGTCGTCCGCAGCGCCTCGTGCCGACGCACCAGCTCCGCGAACGTGCGCTCCAACGCCTCCACATCCAGGCGCCCCGACAACTTCACCGCTGTCGCCATGTTGTACGAGGCGCTGCCCGGCTGGAGCTGGTCCAGGAACCACAGCCGCTGCTGCGCGAACGACAGCGGCTGCCCGCTCCCAGCGCGCTCCACCGCCACCAGCTTCGGCACCCGGGCCTGCTGCCCCGCCCGCTGCGCCGCCTCAATCCGCAGCGCGAGCTTGGAGACGGTGGACGCCTCGAAGAGGGCTCGCAGCGGCAGCTCCACTCCGAAGGCGCTCCTCACCCGCGACATCGCCTGCGTCGCCAGGAGTGAGTGGCCGCCCAAATCGAAGAAGTTGTCCTCCGCCCCCACCCTCGCCACGCCCAGCACCTGCGCCCACACCCGCGCCAGCACCTCCTCTGTCGCCGTGCGCGGTGCCACGTAGCTCGCCGCCTCCTGCGCCCCGTCCGGCGTCGGCAGCGCCTTGCGGTCCACCTTCCCGTTCGGCGTCAGCGGCAGCGCCTCCAGCACCACGAAGGCCGCCGGCACCATGTACTCCGGCAGCCGCTCCCTCACGAAGTCACGCAAGTCAGCGCTGTCCGTGGCTTCCGGCGCCACCACGTACGCGATGAGTCGCCGTGGCTTTTCTCGCAGCAGCACCACCGCCGTGCGCACTGACGGGTGCTTGCCCAGCACCGATTCGATTTCCCCCAACTCCACCCGGAAGCCCCGCAGCTTCACCTGCGTGTCCGCCCGGCCCAGGAACTCAATGTTCCCATCCCCCAGGTACCGCGCCCTGTCTCCCGAGCGGTACAGCCGCGTGCCCGGCGCCCCGTACGGGTCCGGCACGAAGCGCTCCGCCGTCAGCTCCGGACGGTGGATGTACCCACGTGTCACGCCCTCCCCGCCCACGTACAGCTCTCCCGCCACCCCTGACGGCACCGGCTTCAGCGCCCCGTCCAGCACGTACATCCGCACGTTCGCGAACGGTCGCCCAATCGGCACCAGCCGGTTGTCCCCCGCTCCCAGCGCGTTGCTTTCGAACCACGTGCTGTCGATGGTCGTTTCGCTGATGCCGTAGGAATTGATGAGCCGCGTGGAGGCCCCAATCACGCCCCGGATGCGCTGGTACTCATTCACGTACCAGGCGTCAGAGCCCGCGATGAGCACCTTCATCCGCTCCAGCCGCTGCCCCTTCTCCTCCAGGTGTTGCAGCAACCCTCTGAGCACCGCCGGCACGAACTCCGCGCAGTCGACGCCCTCCG
>SECN01000849.1 GCA_004173515.1 Myxococcaceae bacterium
GAGTCACGGCGGTGGATGAGCGTGACGTGGTTGACGATCTTCGCCAGGTACGTGGCCTCTTCCATGGCCGTGTCGCCGCCGCCCACCACCAGCACGTCCTGCTTCTTGTAGAAGGCGCCGTCGCAGGTGGCGCACGCGGACACACCGCGATTCTTGTAGGTGTCCTCGCCCTTGACGTTGAGCCACTTGGCCGTGGCGCCCGTGGAGATGATGACCGTCTCCGAGCGCACCTGCATGCCGCTCTCGCTCTCCAGCAGGAAGGGCCGCTGGGAGAAGTCCACCTTGGTGATGTTCTCCATGTGCAGCGCGGTGCCGAAGCGCTCCGCCTGCTTCTGGAAGCGCTCCATCAGCTCCGGGCCGGTGATGGGCTCCGCGAAGCCGGGGTAGTTCTCCACGTCGGTGGTGACCATGAGCTGGCCGCCCGGCACGCGCTGGGGGTGCTCCAGGGTGGGGCCACCGGCGAACACCACGGGCTCCAGGTTGGCGCGCGCCGCGTAGATGGCGGCCGTGTAGCCCGCGGGGCCAGAACCGATGATGGTGACCTTCTGAATCTTGTCCTGCGACACGGCGCCTCCTGCGCTGATGCGTTTTCGGGCCCGGACGGTACCAGACGCCGCACTCCAGGCCATGATACGTACCGGGACCCCATGGATGCCGCTGTCCTCAAGAAGGTTGCGCTCTTCGAGGGTTTGACCCAGGGCCAGCTCGCCAAGGTCGCCCAGATTGCCCGGTCCCGGACCTACACCGCCGGAGACTTCGTCTTCCGCGAGGGGGACACCGGCCAGGACATGTTCATCCTCACCGACGGCAAGGTGCGCATTTCCAAATCCGTGCCGGGCATCGGGGAGGAGGCGCTCGCCATCCTCGAACCCGGCCAGTATTTCGGGGAGATGGCGGTCATCGAGGATTCGCCCCGCTCCGCGGACGCCATCGCCCACAGTGGCTGCACGGTGTGGGTCATCGAGCGGGCGAAGCTGGACCAGCTCCTGTTCACCGACAAGGACCTGGCCTACGTGCTCCTCTGGACGTTCGTCCGCACGCTGAGCGAGCGGCTTCGTGAGACGAACGACAAGATCAAGGGCTTCTTCGCCATCTCCCGCTTCTAGCGGCCGGGCACAGCCTGTCGACGGTCTCCTCGCGCGCCAAGAGTGCGGATGGAGCATCGCTGTCCGTCCCGGGTCCGGGCCCCTTCGAGCGGGTCTGGACGGGGTTCATCCCTGCACGCAGGAGTGGGAGGCCGGGGCACACGCCTTGCTCTTTCCCCACCGCGTGGAGGGAGGCGGGATGGAACAGGGTGGAGAGGCGTGGGCGGAG
>SECN01000401.1 GCA_004173515.1 Myxococcaceae bacterium
TCCCAGCCCCGCCGTCCGCTCCCATCCGCCCCCCCGAGGCGCGGATGATCCAGGGCTGGCTGTGGCGACTGGGCCTGGGCCGCGGCCGCGTCCACGTCTTCTACGACGAGGCCTACCGCCTGCCCCTGTCCGGCATCGAGTCCTCCGTGGGCATCGAGCCGCGCAGCACCGACTTCACCACCTGGTACCTGCTGGAGTCCGGCGTGGTGCGCCCCGCGGACGTGCGCCACCCCGTGCCCGTGTCCTACGCGCAGCTCGCGCGCGTGCACGAGGCCCGCTACCTGGAGTCGCTCTCCGACCCGGCCACGCTCGCGCGCATCTACGCCACCGACCCGTCGGAGGTCCCCGTGGACGCGCTCCTGGACTCCGTGCGCCTCGTGTGCGGCGGCACGCTGGGGGCCGCCCGGCTGGCCGTCGCCCGCCAGGGCCCCGTGGTCAACATGGCCGGCGGCTTCCACCACGCGCGGCCGGAGCGCGGCGGCGGCTTCTGCACCGTCAACGACATCGCCGTGGCCGTGGCGGACCTGCGCGCCGCGGGCTTCGATGGCTCCGTGGCCGTGCTGGACCTGGACGCGCACCCGCCCGACGGCACCGCCGCGTGTCTGGCCGGCCAGCCGAAGGTGTGGATCGGCTCCGTGTCCGGCAGCGACTGGGGCACCCTGCCTCCGGGCGTGGATGAGACGCGCGTGCAGGACGGCTGCGACGACGCCACGTACGTGCAGAAGGTGAAGGACCTGCTGTCGCGCATGCCCCCGTCCGACCTCACCTTCGTCATCGCCGGAGGCGACGTGCTGCGAGGCGACCGCTTCGGGCGCGTGGGCATCACGCTCGCGGGCGCGCGCAAGCGGGACGTCGCCATCGCCTCCGCGCTGCGGGGACGCGCCAGCGTGTGGCTGCCCGGCGGCGGCTACCACGCCGAATCCTGGAAGCTGTTCGCGGGCACGGTGCTGGTGCTCGCGGGCCTGGGCCACCAGCGCATCACCGCGCGCTACGACCCCTTGAGCGCGCGCTTCCAGCGCATCGCGCACCTGCTCACCCACGAGTCGGGCTCCGGCCCCCGGCTCGCGCCCGGCGAGGAGCCCATCACGCTGGAGGACCTGGAGGGCCCGCTGCGACTGGGCCACGAGGTGCAGCCGCGCGTGCTGGGCCACTACACCGCGCAGGGCATCGAGTACGCGCTCTTCCGCTACGGCCTGCTCTCGTACACGGAGCGCCTGGGCTACAGCCGCCTGCGCGTGGAGGTGTCCTCCACCGGCGGCACCGGCGACCGCATCATGGTGCTGGGCCACGCGGGCGGCCGCGAACACCTGCTGTCGGACACGGTGCTGGAGAAGAAGGTCCTCCAGGGGGAGACCTTCCTCTTCGCCAACTGGCTCAGCCTGCGCCATCCGCGCGCCCGCTTCAGCGACACGCGCCCGCAGCTGCCCGGCCAGGAGGTGCCCGGCCTGGGCCTGTCGCGTGAGACGACGGAGGTGCTGCTCACCATGGCCCAGCGCCTGGACCTCGCGGGGCTGGCCTTCCGGCCCATGTGGTACCACCTGGCCTTCGTCGCCCGGGGCCGCTTCCGCTTCTCCACCCCGGAGCGCCAGGGCCGCTTCGAGGCGCTGATGCGCGACCTGGCCGGGCTGCCCCTCGTGGAGGCCACCCGCGCCGTCGCGGAAGGCCGCGTGCGCCTGGACGGCCAGCCGTACCCGTGGGAGCCGGACGACATGCTCTGCCGCCTGCAACCCGTGCCCGTGGACGCGGAAGGCGTGGCCCAGGAGCGCGAGCGCTGTCACTTCACCGTGGTGCCCCCGGCCTCCTGACACCGGCGCGGGTCGTGGTAGTCAGGGCCCGTGGATCTCCAAGCGCAACGCCGCCAACAGCACAAGCTGCGGTTGTCCTGGATGCCGTGGCTCTACTTCGTCCTCAAGCCCCGCCACCACGAGTGGGCGCACGCGTGGCAGCGCGAGGTCCAGGACCGCCTGCGCGAGCTGGAGACCGTGGAGATCGCCGAAGGGTGTTTCATCGCCCCGGAGGCGCGCATCTTCGCGGAGCCGGGACGCACCGTGCGCATCGGGCCCGGGTGCAGCATCGCCGCGGACGTCTTCGTGCACGGCCCGGTGGAATTGGGGCCCCACGTCAGCCTCAACGCGCGCGTCAGCCTGGATGGCGGCGTGGCGGGGATCCGCATCGGCGAGGGCACCCGCATCGCCAGCGGCGCCACGCTGTACGCGTTCGACCACGGGCTCGCGCCGGACCGCCCCGTGCGAGGGCAGCCCGTCACGTCGAAGGGCATCGTGATCGGTCAGGACGTCTGGGTGGGCGCCAACGCCGGCATCACCGACGGCGTCACCGTGGGCGACCACGCGGTGGTGGGCATGGGCGCCGTCGTCACCCGCGATGTCCCCCCCTGGGCCATCGTTGGAGGTGCACCGGCCCGCCTGCTCGGTGACCGCAGACAGAGGCCTCGTTCTGGAATCACGGGGGGTTGGGAGCCTCCGGATACTGAGGGGAATCCCTGAGTACCGGGTGGGTCCATTGACTTTGAAACATTCGAGCGCCTTATGCTTCGGGTCGCGGTGAAACGGAGAGGGGACCGTTGCCTGGGCGAACCGGGCGGGTTGTCCTCTTATTCATGTATGGGTCCGTTTCATCCGTGGAGGAGGCCGCGGTGTCGCAGGAGCAACGCGAAACGGGGATCGGCGCCGCGCCGGGACAGGCTTCCATGGCCAGCGACGTCGTGGACACCCGCCGCTTCCAGCGCGCCGGCTCCCTGCTGCGCGAGGTCGTCTTCGAACTGGATGCCGCGGGCCGTCTGGTCCTGACATGCCTCGCGTGGGAGCGCCTGGTGGGCACGCCCGCGGAGGCCTGGAAGGGCCGCCCGCTGGTGGACGTGTTCCATCCGGAGGACCGCGACCAGGCGCGCGCGCTGCTGCGCACGGCCGTGGCCCGGATGGACTCACCGGCGCGGCTGGAGCTGCGGCTCGCGGGGGGAGCGCAGCCCCGCTGGGTGGAGGTGTCCGCGACGGGCGATCCGGAGCGCCTGGGCGGCGTGCTGGGCACGCTGGTGGACGTCACCCCGCGCAGGCTCGCGGAGGAGGCGGCCGCCACGCGCGAGCGCTACCTGGGCGCCATGGTGGAGGTGCAGCGGCGGCTGCTCGCGCCGGAGTCCACGGGCGATCTGTACAACGCCATCCTGGAGCCGCTGGGCCTGGTGGCGGGTGCCAGCCGGGCCTACGTCTTCGAGTTCCACCGCGACGGCGCCGGCCGGATGCTCCAGTCCCAGCGCGCGGAGTGGGCCGCGCCCGGCGTGTCGCGCGAACTGGAGAGCCCGGACACGCAGGCGTGGCCGGTGGACGAGGCCTTCCGGCTGAACCAGTGGGCGGAACTCACGCGCGGCGAACCGGTGCAGGGCCCGCCGGAGGCCTTCGGTGAGGGCACGACGCCCGTGCTGGTGGCGCAGGGCATCCGCGCGCTGCTGGTGCTGCCCCTGACGGTGCACGGGGATTTGTTCGGCTTCATCGGCTTCGACAACTGCGACGAGCTTCGGATGTGGTCGCCCGTGGAGCTGAAGCTGTTGTCCGGCGCCGCGGGCGCGCTGTCGCTGGCGTTGGAGCAGCACACCGCGGATGCGCTGCGCGTGCGCACGGAGGCCACGCTGCGCCGCACGGAGGCGGGCTTCCACCTGCTCATCGAAGGCTTCCCCGACCCCGTGGTGGTGCACACGACGGACGGGATGCTCCTGTCGGTGAACCCGGCCATGGCGCGCTACCTGGGCTACCAGGACCCCGCCGAGCTGCTGGGCCGGCACCTGCTGGGACTGGTGCGGCGCGAGGACCAGGAGGTCGCGCGCCGCCATCTGGAGGAAGCGCAGGACGGGGGGCTCGCCGCCCGCTCGCACGAGGTGCCCCTGGTGCGCCGCGACGGACAGGTGGTGAGCGCGGACCTGGTGACGCTGGGAGTGCTCTTCGACGGGGTGCCCGCGCGTGTGACGGTGGCGCGCGACTTCACCGAGCGCAAGCACATGCAGGCGCAGCTCATGCTGGGCGACCGGCTGGCGTCCATGGGCATGCTGGCCGCGGGCATCGCGCACGAGCTGAACAACCCGCTGTCCTACGTGCTGTCCAACCTGGAGTTCCTGCACCGCGCCCTGGGCCCCATGCCCCGTCCGCTGGGCGCCGAGGAGCTGCTGGAGTACCAGCAGGTGTTGGACGACGCGCGCGAGGGCTCGGAGCGGATGCGCCAGATTGTCCGCCAGCTCAAGGTCTTCTCCCGCGTGGACGACGCGCACGACGAGCCGGTGGACCTGCACCGCGTGCTGGACTCCGTGACGCAGATGGCGGCCAGTGAGATCCGCCCGCGCGCCCGGTTGGTGAAGCAGTACGGCGTCGTGCCGGCGGTGCGCGCCAACGAGGGCAAGCTGTTCCAGGTGTTCCTCAACCTGGTCATCAACGCCGCGCACGCGATTCCAGAGGGCTTCACGGAGGAGCACGAGATCCGCCTCATCACCCGCGTGGACCCTGAAGGCCAGGTGGTGGTGGACGTGCGCGACACCGGACGGGGCATCGCGCCGGAGCACCTGCGCCGCATCTTCGACCCCTTCTTCACCACCAAGGCGCCGGGGCAGGGCACCGGCCTGGGCCTGTCCATCTGCGACACCATCGTGCGCGCGCTGGGCGGCAGCATCAGCGTGGAGTCCGTGCCGGACCACGGCGCCACCTTCCGCGTGGCGCTGCACTCCGCCGTGCGAGGCCCGGGCACCTTTCCCGGAGTCTGAGTCCCTGCGGGGAAGCGGGCCCCCGTGCCGCTGCCTCGAACTGGACTGAAACCGCCGCGCTCCCGTGTTCGAGTGTGGTGCGTCGGACGGCCTGCCCCCGCGTGCGCTGCCTTCTTCGGTGCGATGGGTCCACCCTGGGGCTTCGCATCGCGGTGAGGAGGGTCCCCGCCCGATGACGCCTGCCCGAGGGCTCTTTGGCCCGACAAGGGCTTTGGAGGATGTCATGCGCCCGCCGACCGCCCACCTCGCTCCCATGCTCGGGCTGTTGCTGGCCTGCGTGCTGGCGCTGGGGCCGACGGCGCGCGCGGCGACACCCGTGGCGGACGCGGACGCCTGCTCCGAGGCCACGACCTTCCTGATGGGCGCGGCGCGCTCGGACATCACCGGCCCCGCGGCGGAGGTGGGGATGATGGGCTACGCGCAGGTGGCGCAGAAGACGGAGGGCATCCACCTGCGGCTGTATTCGCGCGCGTTCGTCATCGCCTCGCCGTGCAATGGCCGCCGCGTGGCCTTCGTCAGCGCGGACCTGGGCATGGTGTTCCAGGCGGTGAAGCAGCAGGTGGTGGAGCGGCTGCGCGCGACGCTGGGGGACGTGTACTCCGACGACAACGTGCTGCTGAGCGCCACGCACACGCACGCGGGGCCGGGCGGCTACAGCCACTACACGCTCTACAACCTGACCACCTTCGGCTTCGTGCCGCAGAACTTCGAGGCCATCGTCTCCGGCATCGTGGACTCCATCCTGCGCGCCAACGCGCGGCTGGCCGAGGGCTCGCTGCGCCTGGCCTCGGGTGACCTGCGCGGCGCGAGCGCCAACCGCTCGCCCCAGGCGTACCTGCGAAACCCCGAGGCCGAGCGCGCCCGCTATCCGGACTCCGTGGATCCGCGCATGACGCTGCTGCGGCTCACGCGCGCGGACGGGCACGAGGTGGGGCTCATCAACTGGTTCGCCGTGCACGCCACGTCGCTGGGGAACACGAACCCGCTCATCAGCGGCGACAACAAGGGGCTGGCTTCGCGCTACTTCGAGGCGGGGGAGGGCGGCCTGCTGCCCGGGGGGCCGGACACCTTCGTCGCGGCCTTCGCCAACGCGAACGAGGGCGACGTCACGCCCAACATCCTGGGCGGCACGAACGGCGGCGGCGCGAACGACTTCGAGGACACGGCCCTGTCCGCGCGCAAGCAGTACGACTTCGCCGCGCACCTGTGGGCCACCGCCGCGATGCCGGTGCTGGGCGGCGTGGACTACCGGCACACCTACGTGAAGATGGACGCGGTGGACGTGGCGCCCGCGTACGCGGACGGCGCGCGCCACCGCACGTGTCCGGCGTCCATCGGCGTGTCGATGCTGGCGGGCGCGGAGGATGGCCCCGGCTTCGGCGCGGAGGGCGCCACGTGCGAGTCCGTGCACGACCTGTGGAACCAGTTCACCTGCTCGGTGGTCACCACGCCCTGTCAGGCGGAGAAGCCCATCGTGCTGGAGATGGGCGCGATGAAGCCCTACCCGTGGACGCCGGAGGTGCTGCCCCTGCAACTGGTGACGGTGGGCCCGCTGGCG
>SECN01000402.1 GCA_004173515.1 Myxococcaceae bacterium
ATGGGCCGGTCGCTGTAGATGAACACGTCCGGCGCCACCGCCAGCGCGGAGTAGAAGTCCGTGTCCACGATGGCCGTGTCCTTGCCGGACGACACCGTCGCCAGGATGCGCGGCTCCGTGACGGCCAGGGTCACCTCGCCCTTGTCGTCCGTCGTGCCCGTGGGGCCCTTGCCCGTGGGCAGGTACACCTGCACCTGCGCGCCCGAGCGGGGCTGCTGATCCCGCCCCGCCACGCGCACCAGCACCTGGCCATCGGTCTGCTTGAGCTGCACGGTGACGTCGCTGACGACGAGCACCACCTGGCCCTCCACGCGGCCCTGCACCAGTTGGAGCACGTAGGCGCCCGGGGGCAGCGGGGCCAGCAGCACGCGGCGCTCCTGGAAGCCGCCACCGCCGTTGCCGGTGTCGAAGCCCGGCACGTTGAAGTCCCGGTCCGCGCCGCCCAGGTCCAGGTTGAGCCACTGGCTGCGCACCACCGTGAAGCCCGGCGGCGTGCCCACCAGCTTCTCCGGCCCCTCGGCCACCTTCGCCAGCGGCTCCTCCGAAGACGTCTCCCGCGGAGGCGGCGGCAGGACATCCCCCACCTCGTCGCGGAAGGAGGGGCTCAGCGCTTCCATCAGCGCGAGGCCCGGCATGCGCACCGCATTGAGGCCGCGGCTCAGGCCCCGGCCCGGGTTGATCAGCGTGGGCGGCGTCTGGTACGCGCGCCGCAGGTCACCCTGGGCGCGGATGAAGGCATCCAGGTTCGCGGGCTGCAACACGCGCAGCTCCACGGGGCCCTTGTCCTCGAAGGCGACGTCCACCGAGACGGGCTCGCCGCTGCCGTAGGAGCGGGGCACGGTGATGTAGAGAGGCTTGGCCAGCGCCAGGCCGGACACCAGGAGCGCGGCCAGGGCCGCGAAACGCACCGACGTCTTCATGTTCCAAATCCTCCTGGCACCAGGGCATTGCCCTTCACCGTGCCGCGAAGCCCCACGTACGGCAGGGACTCCAAATCCCGTCGGGCTGCTTCGATTTCCGGCGGCGCTGCCTTGGGCAACGGCGAAGAGCGGTCCACGCGCGCTTCGGACGTATAGCCGTCCATCGCGAGCCCGCTGAGCAGCCGTCCCGTGTTGATTCCGAACACCACCGACGCGGGCGCACGCAGCCCCGACACCACCGGGCCCGCCGCGTTCAGGAGGTTGGGCCCGCGGCCCTCACACGCCTTCTTGAGGCGCTCGAGCTCCGCGTCACTCGTGGCCAGCACCACGTGCTTGCACAGCGTGGCGCTCTTCAGCGTCCGCGCGCCTCCGGAGAACAGCGCCCGCACCCCTTCCGCGTCCTGCTCGCTGCCCCACAGCAGGGCCAGCTCCAATTCCAGCGAGGCGATGCCGCGCGGCGTCCACACCAGGGCCACCTGGCGCGTGCGCGTCTTGCCCTCGCCCCCTTCCTTCCAGAACGTCTTCAGCGCTTCGGGCTCCAGCGTCTCCGGCAGCTTGATCTGGAACGCGAGCAGCACCGGGGTCTCCTCCGGCACCAGCTTCAGCAGGTCATCGGACAGGGGCGCGTTGTCGAGCGGCATCACCTTCTCCAACACCTTGCCCGCGATGCCCCGGCCCACCAGCCGGTCTGCGTCCACGCCGAACTGCAACCGCGTGTCCCCGGTCATGCCGAGCACGTGGGTCATCAGCTGCGCCTCGCGGCCGTAGGCGTCCGGATCAAACCCCACCTCCACGTCCACGCCGTCGTCCGCGTCCAGCTCCGGCAGGGGCGTGCACAGGCCCTGGAGCACCACCACCGGATGCCGCGCGAGCACCAGCCGGTCCTCCGTGCGAGCGGCCCACAGCAGCTGCTCCGCGACCAGCCAGCGCGACAGGTGGAAGTCGCCGTCGGGCGCCTTCAGGGCGCTGCCCGGGCAGCGGTCCGCGGTCATCTCCCCGCGCTTCGCCACCGCGTCCAGCGCGTCCCACGCCGCCTTCGACTTCGCGTTCGCCTTGGGGACGATGAACGCGGGCGTTCCGGCCTGCGTGTCACCGCTGAACCACACGGTGCGGAAGGGGGCATCCAGCAACTGCCCCGCAACCACGTCCAGCACCGCACCCTTGAAGGACGCCTTCAAGTCATCGCCGGTGGAGCCCAGGAACGCTGCCCAGCCGCTCACGAAGCCCTGGCCCAGCGGCTTGCCCAACTGCTCCTTCAGCCATGCGTTGCGCGCCAGCGCGTCGCGCACCTTGCCGGGCGCGTGCACGTCCACCCAGATGGCGGCGGTGGCGATGGCGCCGGGCACGTCCATCTTCGTCGGCGTGGACGGCACGTCCGGCATGCCCTCCACGGTGGCGCCCGCGGACGGAGGCCCCTGGCGTTCGCCGGAGGAGAAGGCGGGGCCCGAGGAGCCTCCGCTGCCCTTGCGGCCCAGGACGAAGGCGCCCACGCCCACGCCCACCACGAGTGCGCCGACGAGCGCGATGCGCACGGCGGACGAGGGGCCCGGGCCCTTGGCGGGCGGCGGCGGGCTCACGGGAGACGTCATGACATCCACTCCTTGAAACGGAAGAAGCCGAGGAAGGCGGCGTTGGCCGGCACGGGGCGCCACTCCAGCGGCGCCTCGGTGGCGAGCGATTCGAGGACCCCGGTGCGCACGGACGCGCCCGCCTCACCGGGGTGGTAGACGACGCGCGCGGGGGCATGGGCCCGGTCCTCCGGGCGCACCACGAGCATCAGGTGGAAGACGGGGCCCGCGTCGTGCTCCTGGCGGAAGGCCACCACGTCGCCGGTGCGCAGCGCTTCGCGCGTGGCCGTGTCCCGCCCCAGCGCGGTGAAGTTGCGGACCAGCAGCGTCTCCGCGTCCGCGAAGTCGGAAGGCTCGCCGCGCGTGTCCTTCCACAGCGGCGTGGAGAGCCGCTCGGAGGCCACGCGCCGGTAGGCCGTGCGAAAGGCGTAGCGGATGAGGCCCGCGCAGTCGCGCTGCGCGGGCTGCCACGCGGCGTCCGGGGCCCGCACCTGCGCGAGCGCCACCTGGGCCACTTCACGGCGCAACAGCCGGGCACGCGTCTCCGGAGAGACGGGCTCCGCGACAGGCTCGGAGACGGGAAGGGACGCAGCCGCCACCGGCGTCACCGGCGCGGCGTGCAGCAGCAGGCAGAGCATCATGAAGCGCATGGGAGGGGCCGGACCCGAGGCGACACGTCGCTCTCAGTACCCGCCTTCACCCTCGCCGGAGTCGGATTCGGATTCGCTGCTCGCCTGGAGTTCCTTGAGCGCCTCGTCCAGGTTCGTGGGCCAGCGCTTGCCCTTTGGCTTCGGATCCGCGGACGGCACGTACACCTCCGCCTGTCCGTCGCCCAGGATGTTCACCCACGCGAGCACCCGCGTGGTGCCGGGCGTCGCCAGCGGGATGCGCACGCGGCGGCGGACCTCGCCGGGCGTGCCCTCGAAGAGCGCCAGGTTGAGCGTCGCCACCGTGTGCGCCTTGTCCCCGCTGGGCCAGTAGTTGGTCGCGATGAGGTACACGCCCTGGGGCGGCGAGCGGTGGATGTAGAGGTACGGGCCGTACGCCGGCTGGTCGAAGTCGCCGCCCTGCGAGTTGAGGAAGAACGTGCCGCCGGACGGGCTGTCCGTGTCCGCCCAGTACACGTGCGCCATCGCACTCACGTTGAGCGTGTCCCCCGCGCTGCTCGCGTCGGTGGGCTCGTAGATGTGCAGGTCCGTGTAGACGCCCTCCGTGTCGCTCGTGAGGATGGCCTTGAGCGGCACCGGCGGCACCTGCGCGTAGCTCGTCGCCTGCGTGCGCGCCGTGCCGCCCTTGTTGGTGGCCATCACAGTGACGATGTTCTTGCCGCTGGCCGCCGGGAACTTCCGGCTGAAGCGGCCGCCCTGCGTGCGCATCAGGTAGCGGTCGCCGTTGATGGAGACGACCACCGGATCCACCGTGGGGTCGCTCACCGTGCCCTCGATGAGCAGCATCCGGTCCACCGTCCACCCGCCGGACGGCGCGCTCAAACGCACGGTGGGCAGCTTTTCGCCCGTGCCAATGGGCACGCCCTGCTGACGGGCGGGAGCAGAGGGCGCCGTCTGCGACAGCAGCCCGGCGAGAAGGACGGAGAGCATCAGGAGGTGCCTGGGAGTGGGGAGCGCGAACCGCGTGTCCGCGAACGGACACAGCGTGCGGCAAGCCCACCTCTCATTTCAAGCCACCCGCCATTTCACACTGCCACGGCCCGGTCAGGCCCCCCCGACCCACGACGTCCGGTCGCGGGTCCCCGTCCCTTCCGTTGGAACCGTCCGCCCGCCCGTCCTCGGGCCCGGGCACCCACGATTCACGGAAGGGGTCCGTGCTGCTGCACCCTCTCCCCGCGGAAAACCGCCCGCGGGTCCTGCGTGCGGCTCACGGCGCGGGAGGACGTTCCCAGCCGTGGCTCTCCACGAAGCCCGACACCAGGGCCGCCAGCGTGTCGCGGATCTTCTCCACGTCCGCTCCGGACTTGCCCGCCGTGTCCTCGATCATCGTCCATTCCACGCGCTCCTGGCCGGGGATGGACGGCGCGTCGGACACGTTGCCCAGCGTCACCAGCACCTGCGCGCTCTTGGCCAGCTCGGGCGTCAACTGCGTCGGCTTCGCGCCCGTCATGTCCACGGTGATGTCCTTCATCGTGGCGAGCACTTCGGCCTGCACTCGGTCGGCCGGCTGCATCCCCGCCGCGATCGCCCGGACCTTCGAGGGGTCCGCCATCACGTTGAAGAAGGCCGCCGCGATCTGCGAGCTGCCCGCACTCTGCTTACAAGCGAAGATGACCGTGTTCATCGCACCGCCTTTGGAGTGTTGAGAATCATGAGGTTCTCAACGACGGAATCTGGGTAAGGCCTGACTCCCGGGCTGGATCTGCCCCGAGCGGAAGTCCGGGGGATGCCTAGTTTGCAGGGGTCATGCAAAGCACCCCTTCCTGGGCCTGGATCGTCTTCTGGGCGTTGCTGCTGGCGCTGCTGGTGGTGGACCTGTTGGCCCACCGGGGCGGGCGGGGCCAGTCGCGCCGCGCGGCCATCCTGTGGAGTCTGGCGTGGGTGGGGCTGGGGCTGGCCTTCTGTGGCTTCGTGTGGGTGACGCTGGGCAGCGAGCGCGGACACGAGTACCTGGCGGCGTGGCTCATCGAGAAGAGCCTGAGCCTGGACAACGTCTTCGTGTTCCTCGTCATCTTCCGCAGCCTGAACGTGCCGCGGAAGTACCAGCACGAGGTGCTGTTCCTGGGCATCTTCGGCGCGCTGGTGTTCCGGGCGCTGTTCATCTTCGTGGGCGCGGCGGCGCTGCAGCGCTGGGGCTGGGTGTCATACGTCTTCGGCGCCATCCTGCTCATCACCGCGTGGCGCGTGTTCCGCGAGGATCCGTCGAAGCAGCAGGACAACCGCGTGGTGACGTGGCTGTCGCGCAGGCTGCCGGTGAGCGACCAGGTGGAGGGGCCGCGCTTCTTCGTGAAGCACCAGGGCCGCCGGCTGGTGACGCCGCTGCTGCTGGCGCTCGTCGGGCTGGAGGTGACGGACATCCTGTTCGCGGTGGACTCGGTGCCGGCGGCGTTCTCCGTCACCACCGACACGTTCATCCTCTACAGCTCCAACGCCTTCGCCATCCTGGGGCTGCGCGCGCTGTACCTCGTCATCGCCGGGGCGGTGGGGCAGCTGCGCTACCTGCACTATGGCCTGGCGGGGGTGCTGGCGTTCGCGGGCGTGAAGATGGTGGTGGAGCAGTGGGTGCACATCCCGCCGCTCCTGTCGGTGGGCATCATCCTGGTCGTCATCGGCGCCGCGGTGGGGGCGAGCCTCGCGCACCGGACGCGCGAGGTGGAGGCCTGAGCCTTCAGGGCGAGGGACGCCGCGCGGTGCCCTGAGGCCGGGGGTTCACCAGCAGGTCGTCGAAGGTGCGGTTGGCCGCCTTCGCGACGCGCTCGCGGTGCTTCTCCAGGAGCGCGGCGTTGGCCGCCTTCACGTCCTTGCCGGAGGCCTGCTCCAGCGTGGTGATGTACTTGCGCAGGCCCGCGCGGCGCTGCTCCAACTGGAGCCGCTCCGGCTCGGTGAGCTTGGGGTCCTCCAACTGGGGAGTAATCGCGGCGAGCTGCTGCTCCAGCAGCGCCAGGTTCTCCGGCGCCGAGGGCAGGGACACGGCGGCCGTCTCAGGAGTCCCGGCGGGCGGCGCGGCCGGAGGCGGAGGTGGGTACACCGCGGCGGTGATGGCCTGGAACTCCAGCGGGGACATGCCCTGGGCCTCCAGGTGGGTGGCGAGGACGGCCTGGGCCTTGCCCATCATCCGCAGGGAGGCCGTGGCGGCCTTGAGCAGGGTGCGCGGGTCCCGGCGGTCCAGCGCGGCGCTGTTCTTCGTCACGAAGTCGACGGACTCCTTCGCGAGGACGTCGTAGGCGGGCAGGGTCGCCTCGCGCACGGACAGGTAGGGCCCGAGCCGCGCCTCGTCCAGCTTCAGCACCTGGCCCGCCGGGGGCGGCTTGAAGGGATGGCGGGTGTTGAGCTCCGCGAACCGCTGGGTGATGACCTGCGAATCCCGGAGCGTCTCCACGCCCGTGCCGTCCAGGCCACGGTCCGCCCAGACGCCCAGCCCGACGAGGCCCAGAAAGCCTACGACCCCGAGCCCCACGACGCCCAGCACCCCACCGATGACCCACTTCTTGTTCATTGCGCCACTCCGCTCCACGCCCGGCAGGCAAGGCCATCCCCACCGGAGGCCCCGTTGCTACCCGGGCCGTCCGCCCAGGGCAAGCGCGCCCCTGCTCCCGGGTGGACACGGCCGGGTCCGGGCAGACGGCCGGGCCCATCTCCGCTAGGAAGGCGCGCATGGCGGGACGGCGGCATGCGGTGGGGGAGACGTCCGGCACGCAGGCCAGCGCCTCCGCGCCGGGCCCGGAGGACACGCGGGCCGGACAGCTCGGTGGATCCTCGGGCACGGAGGGTGCGCCCTCCGCGGCAGGGCCTGAAAATGTGCGGGCAGGACAACTCGGCGGATCCTCGGGCACGGAGGGTGCGCCCTGCGCACCGGGCCCGGAAGACACGCGGGCAGGACAACTTGGCGGCTCCTCGGGCACGGGGGGTGCGCCCCTCGCACCGGGCCCGGAAGACACGCGGGCAGGACAACTTGGCGGCTCCTCGGGCACGGAGGGTGCGCCCTCCGCATCGAGCCCGGAAGACACGCGGCCTGGAGGGCCTGGCGGTCCTCCGGAAACGGACGCGGCGCCTCCGCGACCGGGCGGTTCGTGGCGGGCGCAGCGGGAGTTGTGGAGCGAGGCCGGATGGCGCCGCTGGGTGCTGGCGAGTTCGTTCGCGCGGCTGGGCGGGACCATGGCCCCCTTCGCGTTGTTGCTCGCGGGTGAGCAGGCCACGGGCGCGTTCTCGCAGGGGGCGTGGATGGCCAGCGGCTACGCGATGGGCATGGCCGCGGCGGCCCCCTTCCGGGGCCGCACCCTGGACCGGCGCCGTCTGCCGGGCGGGCTGCGCAATCCCCTCCTCGCGCAGGCCGCGGTGTTCCTGGCGCTCGCGCTCGCGTGCTTCCTCAAGGCCTCCCTGTGGCTGCTGCTTCCGCTGTCGGTGCTGGGCGGCGTGGTGCCCGCGGGCGTCGTCGCGGCCTACCGCTCGCTGCTCCCCGCGCTGGTGCCCCGGGAGCGGCTGGAGGCTGCGTTCGCCATCGACGCGGTGCTGATGGAGGTGCAGTGGATCCTGGGCCCGTCGCTGGTGGGCATGCTCGCGCTGGCCGACGCGACGCTGGGCGTGGGCGCCATCGCGCTGACCGGACTTTCGGCGCTGGCGCTCAACCTCTTGCTGCCGGACCGTGAACCGGTGCCCGGGCCCCGGGTGGCCGCCACGCTCTCGTCGCTCGCGCCCTTCTTCCAGGGACTGCCGAGGCTCCTGTACCTGTCGTCGCTGGCGGTCGGGGTGAGCTGGGGCGTGGTGGACGCCGCGCTGCCGCCCCGGCTCGTCCAGGTGGGCTCACGTCCCGAGGCCTGGGGTGGGCTCACCGCGCTGCTGTCCGCCGCGAGCGCCGTGGGCGGCCTGCTGTACACCAGCACCCTGAAGGGGCGCGTCACCCGGGACGGCGTCATCCTGCGCCGCTGTCTTCTGTTCCTGGCGCTGTGGGGCGTGCTGCTGGTGCCCCTGGCGCTGGTCGCGAACCTCTGGGCCCTGGGCGCGGCGCTGGCCGCCGCGGGCATCTTCCTGGCGCCGCAGGCGGCGATGCAGGCGACGCTGCTCCAACGGCAGCTTCCGGACAGCCGTCAGGCGGAGGGCTTCGCGCTCTCCAACGCCTGCTTCGCGCTGGGCCTGGGCCTGGGCAGCGGGCTGGTCGCCGTGCTGCTGGAGACGGCCGGGCCGCATGGCGCGCTGCTCACCGCCGGGGCACTGCCCGTGCTGGTGGCGGTGGGGGGCGCGCTCCTCTGGCGCTCCCGCGTCTGAAGCACGCGGCGCCTACCCGTCGCCCTCCAGCGTGGGATGGCGCGGCAGGTGCACGAGGAACGTGGTGCCATCCTGGGCGTTGGAGCGCACGCGCAGCCGGCCCGCGTGCGCATCCACGATGTGCTTCACGATGAACAGCCCCAGTCCCAGTCCATGGGCCATGCGGTTGCCGTCGCTGATCTCCGCGCGCTTGAGGGGCTCGAACAGGTGCGGCATCAGGTCGTGCGGAATCGGCCGGCCCTGGTTCTTCACCGCGAGCGTCACCCCTCCCGGCTGCCCCCGCAGCCGCACGCGCACCGGGCAGTGGGCATCCCCGTACGCGAGCGCGTTGTTCACCAGGTTGGTGATGACCTGCGCCAGCCGGTCCGGGTCGCACATCAGGTGGGCGTTGCCCCGGTGGTCTACCTCCAGCCGCCGGTCCGGGTGGGCCTGCTGCACCTCGTCCATCACCTGGCGCACCAGCTCCAGCAGGTCCACCGCGCGGGGCGCCATGGGGATGCCACCGCCCAGCCGGGCCTGGGTGAAGTCCAGCACGTCGTGCAGCATGCGGCTGGCGCGCTCCGCGCTGGAGAGGATGCGGGAGATGGCCTTCTGCTCGCGCGGATCCGCGTCCTCGCGCCGCGCCAGGCTCGAGGCCGCCATGGTGATGGCGGAGATGGGGTTGCGCAGGTCGTGCCC
Source organism: Myxococcaceae bacterium (assembly GCA_004173515.1). Lineage (GTDB taxonomy): Bacteria > Myxococcota > Myxococcia > Myxococcales > Myxococcaceae > Corallococcus. The sequence goes on from SECN01000402.1 coordinate 9,097, forward strand.
CACGATGCCGATGAGCAGCTGCTCGAACTCCGCGCGGCGCTTCGCCTCCGTCTCGGCCTCGTGCCGGTCGGTGACGTCCTGCATGGCGCCCACCATGCGGACCGGGTGGCCCTGGAGGTTCTTCACCACGCGGCCCCGGTCCTCGACGAAGGCCCAGGTGCCGTCGCCCCGCCGCAGCCGGTAGGCCGCCACCCAATGCCCCTCGGGGCTGTCGATGGCGTCCAGCAGCTCCCGCGTCACCCGCGCGCGATCCTCGGGGTGCAGGCTGGACGTCCACCACGCCATGTCCATGAGGGGCGGCCCCCCGGACGTGTCCTGTCGCAGGATGCGCGCCGCCAGCTCGCTCCAGTGGATCTCATTGGTCAGCAGGTCCCAGTCCCAGATGATGTCGCGGGTGGCCAGGGTGGCCAGCCGGTAGCGCGTCTCCGACTCGCGCAGGTCCTGCTCCGCCCGGCGCCGCTCGGTGATGTCCAGCGACACGCCCGACACGCTCACCACCCGGCCGTCCGCGTCGAACACCGGCAGGAAGCGGACCTCGAACCAGATGTCGAACATGTACATCTCGGTGGACAGCCGCTCCCCGGCCAGCGCCCGCAGGACGCCCTCCAGTACGTCCCGCCGGTCCCGCAGCAGCTCGAACACGGAGCGCCCGCGCATCCCATGGGACTTCTCGGCCACCGCCGGGACTCCCTCGCCCTCCACCAGGGTGATGATGCCCTGGGCGTCGAAGGCCCACAGGACGACGGGCAGTTGGGTGACCACGCGCTGCAGCTGCTCGCGGGCCTCGTCGAGCTCCCGGCGCAGCACCCGGGTGACGGTGGTGTCGGTGGACACGCCGCACACGGCCCACGCCTCGCCGTCCGCGACGGTGGGCAGGGGGAACTTCAGCGTGTGGTAGATGTGGAGCCCGTCGGACTGGGGCACCTCCTCGTCGAACACCAGCGGCCGCCGCTCCTTCAGCACCTGCCGGTCGTGCTCCAGGAAGTGCTCCGCGGTCTGCCGGGGGAACAGCTCCAGGTCGGAGCGTCCCAACACCGCGCGCCGGGTGTGGCCGGAGATGACCTCGAAGGGGCGGTTGATGAAGAGGTAGCGGCCCTGCGCGTCCTTCGCGTAGATGGCCGCCGGCGCATGGTCGAGGATGGTCTGGAGCCGTCCCTCGCGCGTCCTCAACACCCGCTCGTGTTCATGGACGAAGTGCCCCACCGATTCCGTCAGGGCCCCATCCAATGTGCGCCAGAGCGCCCGCAGCTCCTCCGGCCTCAACGGGCGGTGGGACTCCTCCAGGGCATCCAGGATGGCCTCGCGCAACAGGCCATACTCCTCCACCAGGGCCTCCACCCCCGACCCGGCATGGAAGCGTTCGCGGCCATGGTCGCGGGCGGGCTCCCGGGCCGGGCCGTCGGCCCATTGCGTCCCGGCTCCCTGGCGCAGGGAGAGGATCAACCCGTCCACCAGTCCGAACATCCCCTGCAGGCGCGCCTGGAGCGCGGAAGGGTCATCCCCGAAGGAGGCGCCCAGCCGGGCCGCCCAACGCCGGACGATGTCCTCACGCTGACCGTGCACGAGGTCCGCGAGCGAATCCGTCGTGGAGGCGAAGGGGTTCATGCCGCCGCCCCCGCGGGCGCGCAGGGGCCCGCCCGGCCCGGGCAGGTGCCTTCGAAGCCTCGGCGCGGGACAGGACCCACCGCCCGCGCGCGGGCTCCCGCCCCTCCGGAGACACCGGTCTGCTGAGGCAGGACGCCTGCTGTCGGAAGTTTGGGTTTCACCGTGTCCCTGCCCCCTGGACGCGCCCGGAGTGGAGGGAAGATGGGCATGACTTCCGGCGGGGTGGATGGGGC
>SECN01000850.1 GCA_004173515.1 Myxococcaceae bacterium
AGCTTGGAGAAGTGCGTGTTCGCCCAGCGCTCGTTGCCCACGCGCAGGTCCACCAGGCCCTGCTGGTAGTGCGCGTAGGCGCCCGTCTCGTCCGGGAGGAAGCCCAGGTCGAGCGCGCCGAAGACCTGCTCGTCGATCATCACCTCGTCGTGCGGCCGGTCCGTCAGCCCCTTCAGCGCGTCCAGCGCGCGCGGCAGCACGTTGGGGTTGGTGCGCTCACGCGCGATGCGCGCCAGGTACGTCGCGCCCGCGTGCGTGAGGCCCAGGTCGATGAGGCTGCGGGCGAGGAAGTACTGGCCCCACGCGTAGTTGTCATCCGTGCGGGGCGTGGCCTGGAGCCACGCGTACAGCGGGCCCGCGGCGTCGCGCGGCTTGCCGTCGAAGTACGCCTTGAGGGCTTTGTCGAAGGTCTCCGGCGGCACCTTCTGGGGCGGAGGCGGCGGGGCCTCCGCGACGGCGGCCTTCGCGGGAGCCGCGGGCGCGGCGGCGGTGCCCGCGTCCGGCGAGGAGGCCGTCCCCGCCGCGGCGGCGGGCGCCGGTGGCATGGGCGGCACGCCCGCGTCCGGGGCGGCGCGGGCGGCCGTTGGGAACACGAAGAGCGCGGCGCTGGTGAGCGCGGCGACGATGAGCGGGCGGGACGTCATTCCGTGGCGCCGAAGTTGAAGGCCGTGCCCAACTGCACGGTGGGCACGTTGACGATGCGCGACGCGCCCGCGAAGACGGTGTTGTTCGTCACGTCCAGGCGGAAGGACACGTTGCGGCTGGAGAACACGCGCAGGCCCAGGCCCAGGTTGATGGCGGGCCGGAAGCCGTCGCTGCGCTCCACCTTCACCACCGTGCCGCCACCCAGCAGGAAGACCTCGAAGTGGATGACGTTGGTGTTGAGGAAGGACGTCTTGCCGTACAGCGGGCTCCACACGAGGTCGGAGCCCACCATCCACTGCACCTGATCCTCGAAGGCGGTGTTGGTGGGGGACACGTCGAAGTCGCGCTCCAACTGGCGGCGCAGGCTGGTCTGCACGTTGTAGCTGTACGTGCCGCGGCCCACCTGCCACGCGAAGCTGTCACTGAAGTGGTACGTGTAGCCGACAGTGCCGATGAGCCCCTTGTAGTAGGCGTCCGCGGGAAGCACGCCCACGCCGAGCGTCAGCTCGTGGTGCATGCGGTAGAGGCGGTCCTGCACCGCGGAGACGGTGCCGGGGTTCTCGAGTTCCTCGGCCTGGGCGCGGGCGAGGCCGGGCACCAGGCACAGGAGGGTGAGCAGGATGAATCGCACGGGGGATGTTTCCTGTCGGGGGGGACG
>SECN01000403.1 GCA_004173515.1 Myxococcaceae bacterium
GCGCAGCAGCGGTTGTGGTTCATCGACCAGTTGGAGCCGGGCACCAGCCTGTACAACATGCCGCTGCCGTTGCGGCTGACCGGCGTCCTGGATGAAGGGGCGCTGCGCCGGAGCCTGGACGCGCTGATGGCGCGGCACGAATCACTGCGCACCACGTTCCGGGTGGAAGCGGGCCAGCCCGTGCAGCACATCCACGCGGAAGCCACCGTGCCCTTCGAGTCCGTGGACCTCACGGGCATCACGGACACGGCGGAGCGTCAGGCGGAAGCAGAGCGGCGCGGCCTCGCGGAATCCCGCCGTCCGTTCAACCTGGAGCAGGGCCCGGTGATTCGCGCTCTGCTCATGAAGCTGGGCGCGGAGGATCACGTGCTGGTGGTGCACGTGCACCACATCGTGTCCGACGGCTGGTCGTTGGGCGTGCTGGTGCGTGAAGTCACCGCCCTCTACGAGGCGTTCCGCCACGGTCAGACGCCGAGCCTGCCGGAGCTGCCGGTGCAGTACGCCGACTACGCCGTGTGGCAGCGCAACTGGCTCCAGGGGGATGTGCTCAAGGCGCAGCTCGGTTGGTGGAAGCAGCAACTGGCGGGTGCGTCGCACGTGCTGGATCTGCCTACCGACAAGCCGCGTCCGGCCGTCGCCACCCAGCGCGGCGACGCTGTGTCCGTGCGGCTGCCTCGTGCCCTGTCCGAACAAGTGGAGGCCCTGGCGCAGAAGGAAGGCGCCACGCCCTTCATGGTGCTACTGGCCGCCTTCCAGACCGTGCTGCACCGCTACTCCGGTCAGGACGATGTGCTGGTGGGCTCCCCCATCGCGAACCGTGGCCACGCGGAGACGGAGGGCCTGATCGGCTTCTTCGTCAACACGCTGGTCCTGCGCGGAAGCTTCAGTGCCCGGACGACGTTCCGGGAGCTGCTGGCGCAAGTGCGCACCACGACGCTGGGCGCCTATGAGCATCAGGACCTCCCGTTTGAGCGACTGGTGGAGTCGCTCCAGACGACACGCGATCTGGGCCGTACACCGCTGTTCCAGGTGCTGTTCGCGCTCCAGAACGCGCCCCTTCCGGAGCTGGCGCTGCCCGGCCTGTCCGTGGCGGGGGCTCACTTCGGTGGCCGCGACCTGTCCCTGTTCGAACTGAGCCTGGACCTGAACCGGGACGCGGAGGGCTTCGCGGGCATGCTCCAGTACGCGACGGACCTGTTCGAGCCCGCCACGGTCGAACGGCTCGCCACGCACCTGCGCGTACTCCTGGAGACCGTGCTCGCGCGGCCCGATCTGCCGCTGGCCGACGTGCCGCTCAGCTCGGCGGAAGAGCAGGCCCGGCTCCTGAGCATCGGGCGCGGCGACGTCGTGGACTTCGACGTGGAGACCACGCTGCACGCGCTCATCGAAGCGCAGGTGGTTCGCACGCCGGACGCGGACGCTCTGGAGTTCGAGGGGACGACGCTGTCCTTCCGTCAGTTCGACGCCCGGGCCAACCAGCTCGCCCGGCATCTGCGTTCGCTGGGCGTGGGCCCGGAAGTCACGGTGGCCCTGTCCTTGGAGCGCTCCGCGGATGCACTCATCGCGTTCCTCGCGGTGCTCAAGGCGGGCGGCGCGTTCGTACCGCTGGATCCGGCGGCTCCCGTCGCGCGCAAGGACTTCCTCCTGCGTGACTGCGGCGCTTCCGTGCTGCTGACCACCCGGGCCCTGGCCGAAACGTGGCAGCCCGATGTCGACCACGTGGTGAAGCTGGATGTCGAGCAGACTTGGTTGGCGGCGCTCTCCGACGAGCCTCTGCCTCCCTCCGCGGGCCCGGACAACCTCGCGTATGTCATCTACACGTCGGGTTCCACGGGCATGCCCAAGGGCGTGATGGTGCAGCACCGCACCGTCGTCCACCTGCACCACACGTTGACCCGCAACGTCTACACGCAGCAGCGTCCGTTGCGCGTCAGCTTGAACTCGGCGCTGTACTTCGACGCGGTCATCGAGGCGTTCATCAAGCTGCTTGCCGGCCACTGCCTCTGCATCATCCCCGAGGACACGCGGCGCGATCCGGAGCGGATGCTCTCGTGGATCGAACAGCAGCGCATCGATCTCCAGACCAGTACGCCCTCACAGCTCAAGCTCCTGCTGGACGCAGGGATGCTGGAGCGTGCCTGGGTGCCTTCGCAGTTCCTGGTCGGCGGCGAGGCCATGGACGAATCCCTCTGGCGCCTCTTCGCCGGGACGACCCGCACGCGCGCCATCAACGGCTACGGCCCCACCGAGGCCACCGTCTGCGTCACGACGTACGACGTCCAGGGCACGTCCCTGGCCCGGCCCGTCATCGGCCGGCCGTTGGACAACCTGCGCGCCTACGTCCTGGATGAGCACCAGCACCTGGTGCCCTTCGGCCTGCCGGGCGAGCTGTGCTTCTCCGGCGCGGGCATCACGCGCGGCTACCTGGGCCGTCCGGACCTGACGGCCGAGCGGTTCGTGCCGGATCCGTTCGGCGCCGAGCCTGGAGCCCGCCTGTACCGCACGGGAGACAAGGCCCGCTGGCGGGAGGACGGCACGCTGGACTTCATGGGTCGCCTGGACTTCCAGGTGAAGCTGCGCGGCTACCGCATCGAGCTGGGCGAAATCGAAGCCACGCTGCGCTCGCACCCGGGCATCCGGGACGCGGTCGCGGTGGTGCGCGAAGACATGCCCGGCGATGCACGCCTCGTCGCCTACGTCGTCCCCGAGGTGGACACCGCGACGCTGCGCGACCACCTGCGCGAGTACCTGCCCGAGTACATGGTCCCGGCCGCGGTCATGGCCCTGCCTGCCCTGCCGCTGACGCCCAACGGCAAGGTGGACCGCAAGGCGCTGCCTGTACCGGAAGCCTCGCAGCTCGGCACGCGCAACTACGCGGCGCCCGAAACGCCCACGGAAGTCGCGCTGGCCGCGCTGTGGAGCGAAGTGCTGCGCATCCCCACCGTGGGACGGCACGACAACTTCTTCGAGCTGGGCGGCCACTCCCTGCTGGCCACGCAATTGGTCTCCCGCGTGCGCGCCCACTTCGGGGTGGAGCTGCCCCTGCGTGCGTTCTTCGAACGGCCCACCGTGGCCGCGCTGGCCGCGCTGATTGACTCGTTCCAGGGCCCGGATGGCACAGGCGCGTCCCTGCCTCCGTTGGTGCGCGCGGAGCGACCGGACGTGCTGCCGCTGTCGTTCGCCCAGCAGCGCTTGTGGTTCATCGAGCAGCTCGGCACATCGGGGACCGCGTACAGCATCCCGGTGTCGTTGAAGCTTGAAGGCACGCTGGACACGACCGTGCTCCAGCACGCGTTCGATGAACTGGTGCGCCGTCACGAAGCGCTGCGCACCACCTTCCGTCCGCATGAAGGAGCGCCGTCGCAGGTCATCCACCCGCCCTTCCCCATGCCCCTGCGCCACGTGGACCTCACGTCCATCGGGTCGCTCGTGGAGCGTCAGGCCGAGGCCCTGCGGATCGCCAACGACGAAGCCCGCATCCCGTTCAATCTCGAAGAGGGCCCGCTGGTCCGGGTGCTCCTGTTGAAGCTGGGCCCCACGGAGCACGGACTGGTGCTGACGCAGCACCACATCATCTCCGACGGTTGGTCCACGAGCGTCCTGGTGCGCGAGATGGGGGCGCTGTACGCGGCCTTCTCCAAGGACCTGCCCTCACCGCTGCCGGAGCTGGCGGTGCAGTACGCCGACCACTCGCTCTGGCAGCGCGGCTGGCTCCAGGGAGCGGTGCTGGAAAAGCAGCTCGGCTACTGGCGCGAGCAGCTCGAAGGCGCGGCGCCGTACCTGGATCTGCCCACGGACCATCCGCGTCCGGCACGGCAGTCCTTCCAGGGCGCCGACCAGACCGTGTCCCTGCCGCTCGCGCTGAGCGAAGCGGTGGAGGCCCTGGCGAAGCGGGAGTCCGCCACGCCGTACATGGTGCTGCTGTCGGCCTTCAAGCTGCTGTTGCACCGGTACTCGGGCCAGGAGGACGTGCTCATCGGTTCGCCCATCGCGGGCCGCCGTCATGCCGAAGCCGAAGCGCTGATCGGCTACTTCGCCAACACGGTGGTTGTGCGCACGCAGGTCAAGGACACGCTGAGCTTCCGTGAGCTGCTGGCGCAGGTGCGCACCACCACGCTGGGAGCCTACGAGCACCAGGACCTCCCGTTCGAGAAGCTGGTGGAGGTCCTGAATCCGGAGCGAGACCTGAGCCGCACGCCGTTCTTCCAGGTGACGTTCACCTTGCAGAACGCGCCGATGCCGGAGCTGGTGCTCCCGGAGCTGACGCTCCGGCCGATGGACAGCGAGCTGCGGTTCAGTCTCTTCGACCTGCAGTTGCTGCTGGGCCGCACCCCCGACGGCTTCGGTGGGACGCTGCTCTACAACACTGCGCTGTTCTCGCCCGAGACGATGGCGGGACTCGTCCAGCGCTTCCAGGTCCTGCTGGACGTCGTCCTGGCTTCGCCCGATGTCCCCGTGTCACGGCTCGCGCTGATCACTCCCGAGGAACGCCAGAAGCTGCTCGTCGGGTGGAACTCCACGTCCCGCGCCTACCCGCGTGATGCCTCCGTGGCCGCCCTCTTCTCCGCCCAGGCGGCGCGCACGCCGGATGCCACCGCGCTGAAGTCCGGCGACAAGACGTTGACGTACGCGGCCCTGGACCGCGCATCCAACCAGTTGGCGCACTACCTGCGTCGGTTGGGCGTCAGGCCCGGCGACCGTGTCGGCCTGTGCCTGGAGCGTTCGTTCGAACTCATCGTCGGCATGCTCGGCATCCTCAAGGCTGGTGCGGCGTACGTGCCGGTGGAAGCGAAGTACCCGGCGGACCGCATCACGTGGATGCTCCAGGAGGCGGGCGTCAGCGTGCTCGTCACCCAGGAGTCGCTGGCGGATGAACTGCCGGCGGTGCCGGACCTCCAGATCCTGATGGATGAGGAGGCGGCCATCATCGCGAAGCTGCCGGAGACGGCGCTGGATGTGGAAGTGCCGGCCGAAGCGCTGGCGTACGTGATGTTCACGTCGGGCAGCACGGGGCGTCCCAAGGGCGTCAGCGTGCCCCAGCGCGGCATCGTCCGGCTGGTGCACGGCAATGACTTCATCCACTTCGGACCAGAGGAGGTCTTCCTCCAACTGGCGCCGGTCGCGTTCGACGCGTCCACGCTGGAGGTCTGGGGGGCGCTGCTCAACGGCGCCAAGCTGGTGCTGGCTCCCGCGAAGGCCCTGTCCTTCGAGGAGACGGGCGCGCTCCTCACCACCGAAGGCATCACCACGCTGTGGCTGACCGCGGCGCTCTTCGAACAGATGGTCCTTCATCAGGGCGAAGCGTTGGCGAGTGTGAAGCAGGTACTGGCGGGCGGTGACGTGCTGCCCGTGGAGCGCGTGCGTGAGCACCTGGCGCGGATGCCCTCGGGCTCCGTGCTCGTCAACGGCTACGGTCCCACGGAGAACACCACCTTCTCCGCGACGCACACGTTGCGCGCGGGCGACAGCGTGGGCCGCTCGGTGCCCATCGGCAAGCCGCTGGCGCAGTCCACCGCGTGGGTGCTGGATGCAGCCTTCCAGCCCGTCCCGCCGGGCGTGCCCGGTGCGCTGTACGTCGGTGGCGATGGTCTGGCCTGGGGCTACCTCCAGCGCCCGGACCTGACCGCTGAACGCTTCATCCCCCACCCCTTCGCCACGCAGCCGGGTGCACGCCTCTACAGCACCGGGGACCGCGTGCGCTGGCAGGCGGACGGGACGCTGGAGTTCCTGGGCCGCACCGACTTCCAGGTGAAGATTCGCGGCTTCCGCATCGAGACCGGTGAAGTCGAAGCCGTGCTGCGCCAGTCGTCGCAGGTGCGCGAGGCCGTGGTCCTGGCACGCGAGGATGTGCCCGGGGACAAGCGGCTCGTCGCGTACATCGTGCCCTCCGACGACGCGGGCGAGTTGGAGCAGCTCAAGGCCTTCGCCCAGAAGCTGCTGCCGGACTACATGGTGCCGTCCGCGTTCGTCACCCTGACTGCCCTGCCGCTCAACGCCAACGGCAAGGTGGACCGCAAGGCCCTGCCCGTCCCGGAGGCGCCGCGCGTCTCCGACACCACGGTGGCCGCGCCTCGAAATGCGATGGAGACGGCGCTGGCCGCCATCTGGGCGGAGGTGCTGCACCTGGAGTCCATCGGCATCCACGACGATTTCTTCGAACTGGGTGGCCACTCACTGCTGGCCACGCAGGTCGTGTCGCGCATCCGCTCCACCCTGGGCGTGGAGCTGCCGCTGGGAGACCTCTTCAGCGCTCCCACCGTGGCGACTCT
>SECN01000404.1 GCA_004173515.1 Myxococcaceae bacterium
CGGGGCTTTTTTACGTCCTGCGCGGTCAGGCGCGGGACTTGCATTGTCTAGTCGGGGTGGGGGCAGGGGCGTCCTGGAACCAGGACAGCAGGTAGTCATGGCCCGAAAGCGGGTTCACGGCCGGGTCATTCCGCCCGACGCCCACCCCGTCGATGAACAGGACCGCGACGCGCACGGCGCGGAACTGTATCCTCGAATCCGACACGCATGGCCATCCACGGCGACCTCTTCAGCTACCCGCTTCCTGAATTCCTTCAATGGCTGGACAGCTCCCGCAAGACGGGGACGTTGCAGCTCTCGTGGGAAGCAGGCGAGCGCAAGTTGTTCCTCCTGTCCGGCCAGGTGGGCGCCACCGCGAGCGACGGGCTGCGCGGCCGCGTGGCCCGCCTCTTGTCCCTGCCGAAGCTGGCCCAGGGGCAGCGGGTGCTGGCGGCCTTCGACGAGCTGGCGCGCACGCCGGACGTGGACGCGGCCTTCGACGCGCACGGGGTGCAGGCGCGGTGGGTGCGCGATTTGGGCCGCGAGGAGCTGTTCGCGGCGATGACGGACCTGACCATCGCGGGGCGGGGCACGTTCCACTGGACGGAGGACGCGGACCGCACCGGTGAGGACTGGGTGCCGTCCGACATGAGCATCCGCGAGCTGCTCTTCGAATCCCTGCGTTGGGTGGACGAGCAGGGGGACGTGGACAAGGCGCTGCCCATCGACGCGCTGAGCGTGAAGGCGCTGGCGCCGCCCAGCCCCAGTCAGCCGCTGATGCACCGGATCATCCTGGGCATGACGACGACGCCGCAGAACCTGGGCCGGCTGCGGCTGTCCATGGGCGTGTCGCGCTCGTCGGTGACGCGGCGGGTTCATGAGCTGCTGCGCGCGAAGCTGGTGGAGGTGGACGGCGCGCCGCAGGTGGAAGCGGATCCGGTGGCGGAGATGCTGGAGAAGGGCGCGGTGCTGATGCGCGAGGGCCAGTACGACGCGGCCGGCATCGTGTGTGGTCTGCTCCTGGCCAGCGACCCCGCGGACCGGCGCGTGCGTGAGTTCGCGCGCCTGGTGCAGCGCGAACACGTGGCCGCGCTCTACTCGGAGATGCCACCGCTCGTGGTGCCGCAGCTGGTGCAGTCGCCCCAGGCGATGGTGATGCTCAAGCCGGAGGAGCGGCAGATCGCCGGGCTCATCAGCGGCACGTGGGACGTGTCCACGCTGGTGCTGGCCAGCCCCGCGCGCGAGCTGGAGACGCTCAAGACGCTGGCGAAGCTGCACCGCATGGGCTTGCTGAACCTCACGCTCCCGCGTTGATGGGAGCCCGCATCACGGGTGCGCGATGAGCATCAGGGTCCGGGCCCGCGCGTCCACGCAGGCCATGACCTTGCCGAGCGTGTCCGGATCCAACGCCGCGAAGCTCTCATCCAGGATGATGACGTCCGCGTCCTGGAGCAGGGCGCGGGCGAGGAACACGCGGCTCTTCTCGCCGTGGGACAACTGCCAGCCCGCGTCGCCCACCATCTCGTTGAGGCCGCCCGGCATGCGCTCCAGCAGCGGGCCCAGGCCCAGCTCCTGGCACACCGTCTCCGCCTCACGCAGGTCCGCGGGATCCGCCGGCCAGCGGCGCCCCATCAGCAGGTTGAAGGCGAGGCTCGCGGCGAAGATGTGATTCTCGTGGAACTGGGGCACCAGCACGATGCGCTCGCGGAACTCCCGGTCCCCCAACGTGGCGCGGTCCACGCCCCGCAGCAGCAGCAGTCCGGAGTCCTGCCGGCGCAGGCCCGCGAGCAGCGCCGCGAGCGTCGTCTTTCCTCCGCCGGACGCGCCCTGCAACAGGATGCGGTCCCCAGCGAGGATCTTGAACGAGCAGCCATCCAGCACCGGCCTCACGCGCGACGGATGGCGGAACACCAGGTCCCGGGCCTGCACCACCACCTCGCCCGTGCCGGAGGGCTTGTCCAGGATGATGCCCCCGCGCTCGCCCGTGCTGTTCTGCTCGCTGCGCGCGGCGCGGAACAGCGACGCGATGCTGCGCCACGCGACCACCGCGCTGCCCGCCGTCAGCCCGCCCTGGCCCAGTTGCTGGAGGGTTCCCCAGCCCAGCAGCAGTCCGCCCACGCTCGTCGCGACGAGGCCCGGTGAGGCGCCCGACACGAGCGCCGGCCCCAGCACCGCCAGCGCCAGCACGAACCACGCGCGCGCCGCGTACACCAGCCACAGGCGCGACGCGTCCATGGGGCGGGACAGCCGCGCGTAGGAGGCGAGCTGTGCGTCTTCGCCCGCGTGCCAGAGCGAGCGGGGCTGCTGCGCCAGCCGCGTGCGCTGTCCGGACAGCTTCTCCACCAGGTCCTGCGTGAGGGACTGCCGGGCGCGCGTCCACCGCTCCCGGGCGCGCAGGTGCCAACTGGCCAGCGCCACGATGAACACCGCGAAGCCCAGGAACAGCCCCACCTGGGCCGTGGGCGCGGCCCCCGCCAGGAGCACCAGCGGCACGAGGATGAGATTGATGATCATCGCGAACGCCTGGAAGCCCGTCTCCAGCGCGAGCATCTCCATGGACTCGCTTTCGAACACCGCCGACAGCAGCGCGCCGCTGCCCTGCTGGCGCACGACGTCCGGGTCCATGCGGAACGCGCCGTGGAGCAGGTGCTGCTTGAACTGCCGTCCCAGCAGCAGTCCCAGCAGGGACTGGAGGAACTCGCCCCGGCTCATCAGCGGCACCTGGAGCAGCACGAGCAGGCCCCACGCCACGTGCCATCCATCCGGCTTGTGCCCGGCGAGCGCGTTGGTCCCCAGGTTCATCCACATCAGCACGGCGACCAGCGCCATCGCCCCGTGCACCATGAGCAGGGCGCCGAGCTTCGGAAGGATGCGCTCGCGCTTCAGCAGGGTCTTCAGCGACGTGCGGCCCGGCACCGGACGCAGGAGCCAGCAGTTGGTCAGCGTCAGGTCGGAGCGGAACTCCGCGCGCAGCCGCACCGCCTCCTGGCTTCCGCGCTCCACCCGCGCGGCCAGGGGTCCCAGGTGCTTCGCGAGCCACGTGTCGATCTCCTCCTCGAACGCGGCGAAGCGGGCCGCGCGGAGGCTGGGCACCGGCAGGGTCTGCTCGCGTCCGTCCGGCAGCAGCACCGTGAAGTGCTTCGGATCCGTGCGGAGGATGACCAGGAAGCGGTACTCGTCCGCAATGGGGGCCTTCAGGCGGATGATGGCGGGCGCGCACCGGGACGCGAGTCCGTCCACATCCTCGTAGCGGCTGCTCACCAACTGCATCTCGACCTGGAGCGCGTCCGCCGCGTACTGGAACCAGCGGTGGATGCCCGCGATGTCGTGCGGCGCCATCTGGCGATCCAACGCCAGCGCCTCACGGGGCTCCGCCACGAAGCCCGTGCGGCGGGCCAGCAGCAGGACCGCGTCGGACAGTCGCTCGAACGGCCACGCCGTCGAGAAGGCCTCCGGTAACTCCTGTGCAGTCAGCGCGGTCATTCGACGAGCCTCCCTCCCTCCAGCCGCCAACGTCGCCAGGCCGGAGCGTCATGCAGCAATCCCTGCGCCGCGGCCTCGCCTTCCAGCAGCGCGCGGTAGCGCGAGCCGGGCACCGACAGCAGCGCTTCGGGTGTCCCACGCTCCACGACGCGGCCATCCTCGATGACCACCACCGCGTCGAAGCCCTGCGTCTCGCTCACGTCGTGCGTCACGCACAGCAGGGTGGTGTCCTTCCAGTGCTCGCGCGCCCGCCCCAGCAGCTTGCGGCGCGTGGTGCGGTCCAGGCCGCGGAACGGCTCATCCAACAGCGCCAGCCGCATCCCCGGACGCAGGAGCGCGCGGGCCAGCCGCAGCCGCTGCCCCTCGCCGCCGGAAAGCCGCAGGCCGTTCTCTCCCGTGCGCGTCTGGAGACCGCCCTGCATGTGCTGGAGCGCGGTCTCCAGGTCGGCCGACTCCAGTGCCCGCGCCATGTCGCCGCTGCCCACCTGCTCCTGCCCGTAGGTGATGTTGGCCGCGATGCTCTGGTTCCACAGTTGCACGGCCGGATCCACCCACGCCGTCCGGGTGCGCAGGTCTTCGATGTCGGACGGCTCCAGCGGCCGGCCGTCGAGCCGCACCGTGCCGGACGCCACCGGATACCAGCCGAGCAGCACGCCCAGCAGCGTGGACTTGCCCGCGCCGGAGCTGCCCACGATGGCGACATGCGCGCCGGGGGCGATGTCCAGGTCGATGCCGTGGAGCAGCCGGTGGCCGGAGACCTCCACCGAAACGCCGTGGAGCGAGATGCCCGCGGCCTTGGAGCCGGAGACCTCCGTCAGCGGCATGGGGCTCGCGGGCCTTGGCGCGACCTCCGGAGCACCCAGGGGCTCCATGCAGCGCAGGGCGATGTTGCGCGCCGCCGGGTAGCCCTGGATGACGCCCGCGAGCTGCTGCGCGTGCTCCGGCAAGCCCATGATCCAGTAGGCGACCAGGAGCATGCCTCCGGTGACGCCCTGGGAGCCCAGGTGCAGCGTGAGCAGCAGGATGCACAGCAACGCGCCCACGGTGGCCTGGACGAAGCGCAGGGACACCATGGTGCGCATCAACTGGAGGCTGCTGCGCATCCAGCCGGTGAGCAGGATTTCATGCTCCCGGCCCAGCGCCGTCTGCGCCCCGTGCGCGCGCAGCGGCACCGCGCCCACCAGCGAGTCCAGGTAGTAGCGCGACAGGCCACCCAACTGCGTACGGGCCCGCATGTCCTGCTCCGTCATCCGCTGGCGGAAGGCGAGCGGCAGCACCACGCTCAACACGGCGAGGACGATGGTGCCCCCCCACAACCGCGAGTCCATCATCCCGATGGCCACCACCGTCGCGACCAGCCCCACCAGTGCCCGCGCGCCCGTGAAGGCCAGCGCGGGGAGGCCCCGGACGACGTGCATCATGTGGCTGCGCTCGGCCATGTCGGAGCTGAGCCGGCTTTGCAGGTACAGGTCCTGGAGCCGGGGAATCTTCTGGATGAACGCGAGGCGCAGGCGCATCTCCAGCACCCGTCCCAGCCGCTGCATGCCCGCGTAGACCCCCGCCTCCAGCGCCCCCAACAGCGCGAGGAAGCCCACCACGAGCACACCCGCGCCCACGCGCTGCAGGCCCATGCCCAGGTCCGGCGCCAGGTCGAACAACCGGCGCAGCAGCACCGTCTGGCAGAGCAGCCCCAGCGGCGTCATCAGCGCGCCCACCGTGAGCAGCGCCAGCCCCACGCGGGACTCGCCCGCCAGCAGCTTCGCCAGCTCCTGCTCCGGCCGCTCATCGCGGGTCTCCAGCGCCGCCTGGAGCTCCTTCGGCAGCGCCGTGCCTTCCTCCGCCGTGTGCAGGACGCCCGGCGCCCGGACTTCCGTGGCCAACCGCGCGCGGACGAGCAGCACGCCCGTGGATGCGACCACCTCGCCCTCGGGCGATTCACCCTCGACGGACCAGTAGGGGCGGGGCAGCAGGTCGAAGCGCTCCTCGAAGCAGGCCTGCACGCGCTCCACCATCGCGCGAACCGTCTGGGCTTCGGAGCCCCGGACGATGCCCGCCTGCTGGAGCGACGCGCAGAAGCGCACGGCCGCGTCCAGCGTGCCCAGGCCCAGCCAGCCTTCAGAGGCGCGCGCCAGGTCGAGCAGCGCGTCCGCGTCCCGCCGCGACACGCCGAGCGAGCGCAGCCGGGAGTCCAACGGCCCCAGGAACGCGGGGCTCTCCGCCCAGGCCCGCCAGTCCTTCGTGGGCACCGTCGCCCGGTACTTCAGCGTCGAGGGCGCGAACTCCGACCAGCGCACCCAGATGCGTCCGGCCGCCGGATCCATCACCTGCACGTACGGAACGCCCCCGCCAGCTCCTCCAACGTGTCGATGGAGGTGCCGTCCACGGACGTGCGACAGGCCTCGCGCAGGCGTCCGTAGTGCACGGAGATGCCGAAGCCGCCCAACAGCGCCTTGAGCGCCGCGGGACCGCAATCCATCTTCGAGGACTGGATGACCTCCGGGATGAAGAAGCGCCGCGCGGTCGGCTTCCGGGCCGGTGGAACCGGATCCACGGACGGCGGCTCCACGGGCGCCGGTGCTCCGGTGGCGTGCGCGTCGTCCGGGACATCGTTCGCCCCGCCGTCCACGGGCGGAAACATCGCAGGAGGCGGAGCAGGTGCCCGTCGCTGGGAATCTCGCGCGGTCATGAAGTCGCGCCCAGGGTCTCCGCGAAGCCCCTGAACAGGAGCGCGAAGGGGGACAACCGCTCGACTTCGATCTCCACGCTGCCACTGAGGCCGTGCTCCAGCGACACCTCGCGCAGCGAGTCGGGCGAGGCGCTCAGCTCCACGCGGATGAGTCCCTGCTGGGCCTCCTGGGCCACCTGCGTCACCCGGGCCTCCATGGCACCGAAGCGCGTCCACGGAAAGCCATCCAGCCGCAGCCGCGCCTCCTGGCCCGGACGCACGCGGCCCAGCGCGATGGGCGCCGGCAGGTACGCGATGATCTGCAAGGTGCGCTCGGGCACGAGCATCGCGAGCTGCTGGCCCGCCGTCAGGTTCATGCCCGGATGCAACGGCATCACGCTGCCGATGGTCCCGTCCGTCGGCGCGGTGATGCTCCGCTTGTCCACCTCCGCGCGGAGCCGGGGCAGGGCGGCCTCCACGGCCTGCTGCTCACCGATGAGCCGGCTCAGTTGGATCTCCAGCGCCGCGATGCTCGCGAGCCGGTCCTTCTGCCCCACGCGCAGCTCCGCGGAACGGCGCTCCTGCGAGAAGCGCAGCACCGTGCTGGAGGCCGCGTGTCGGGTCGCCTCGCTCACGGCGGCCTCGTACTCCGCCTCCGAGACGAAGGACGAGCGCAGCAACCCCTCCGTCCGTGAGGCCTGACGCCGCGCCTGCTCCGCCACGATCGCCGCCTGCTGCTCCTGCGCCGTCGCCTCGCTGAGCGTGGCCTTCGTCAACTGGACATAGCCGTCCAGGGCTTCGCGCTCCGCGTCCCGCTGCTTGCGAAGCGCGGCGGCCTCTGTTTCCAGCGCCGCCTGCCGCGCAAACTGCTCGCGCAGCACCGACTCCTGCTCCCCCGACTCCAGGTTCACCAGCACCTCGCCCGCCCGGACCTTCTGGCCCAGGCGCAGCGAGGACCGGGCCACGCGGCCCGCGATGGTCGGCTCCACCGGGAACGCCGCGCCCTCGACTTCCAGCCGCGACGTGGTGCTGCTCACGTACACGGAGACCCGGCCCAGGCCGAGCCACGCGCCCCAGGCCACCAGGAACACCAGCACCGTGGCGATGACCGGCGTGCTCCGGCGGCCTTCGTCCAGCGAGGCCAGTGAGTCTCGGAAGTCGTAGGACATGGGGGCTTTCGACTACGCCGCCAGGGCCTGGGGCGGGAACGGCTCCACGCTCGCGCGGAACACGCGGCGAGGGGCCGCGTCGCGGGACACCTCGTAGACGCAGCCGTCGTAGGCGCTGGCCAGGAACTGTCCGGGTCGGCTTCCCCGCGACACGGTGGAGATGCCGAAGTCGGTGAGCCGCTCCGTCTTCAGCCATTCGCCGCACGCGGCGTCGAACAGCGCCAGCGTCCCGTCGTACGCCGCCGTGGCCAGGAGCATCGTCTGCGGGCAACTGGCCACGCAGCGCACGGAGCGGCCGTGCGGCGTGGGGTGCACGCTCGGTTGTCCCTGGCTCCAGACGCGCAACATGAGATCGCGTCCCACGGAGGCGAATCTCCCGTCCGGCAGCGCGGCGGCGCCGTTGGTGATGCGCTCGTGCGCGTTCACCGTGCGCGTCACCTCCAGCGTGGACAGTGAGATGTGCGCCACGGTGCGGTCCGCGCAGGTGGCGAACAGCGTGCCCCCGTGCACCGCGAGCCCCTTGATGGCGGCGCGGAACACCGACAGCCGCTCGCGCAGCACCATGCGTCCCTCCGACCGCGCCAGCAGCCACGCGTCGCCGGAGTACGTCCCCATCACCACCAGGGACTCGCCCCCGCGCTGCACCTCCACCGCGCAGTTGATGGGCGAGGGCTGTTCGAACAGCACCTGGCCGGTGAGCGCGTCGAAGAGCGTGCCCGTCTGCCCGCCCGTGAGCAGCTGACCCTGAGAGGACAGGAGGAAGTTGCACAGGCTGTCGATGCGCCGCACCGCCACGCCGTCGCGGTACAGCACGCCCGCGTCGCCGATGGCCATGATGGCGCCCGCGTGCACGCCCACCGCGTTGAGCCCCGGCGTGTCGCCCACGCGGGACAAATCCCAGCGCCGCGAGCCGATGTCGAACGTCGCGTAGCTGGAGCCGAACGTGCCCACGATGACGCGGTCGCGCGAATCCAGCGCGCACGTGCGCAGCCACACCTCGCGCGGGGGGCGCGTCTCGGCCTCCAGCGTGAGCGAACCGTCCGCCGCCGTGCGGAACGTGCGCAGGAAGCCGTCGTAGCCCGTGCTCGCGAGCCGCGACTCGCGCCCGCTGTACGCCAGGCACTTGATGCCCAGCGCGTGCGCCTGGTGCGTGCGCACCTGCCCGTCCTTGAGGATGAGGATCTCCCCGGCGTCGTTGCCCGCGTAGAGCACGCCGTCGGGCCCCATCGCGATGGTGTCCAGTTGCACGTCACCGAACGACACCTGCTGGAGCAGCGCGCCGGTCTCCACGTCCCAGCGGCGGATGTCCGCGTCGTCGCTGGTGGACCACAGCTCGCGGCCGTCCGGGGAGAACTCCACGAACACGGCGTCCGCCGCGTGGCCTTCCAGCAGGTGCACGCGATGGCCCGTCAGGTCGAACACGCGGATGGCGTAGTCGCGCGACGCGGTGGCGAAGCGGTCCCCTCGGGGGGAGAACGCGACGCGTTCGATGTCGTCCGAGTGGCGCATGACCGCGAGCAGTCCCAGGTCCGGCACGCTCCAGAGCCGCACCGTGTGGTCGCTGCTGCCCGACAGCAGGTAGCGGCCGTCCGGGCTGAAGGTGCAGTGGTTGGCCAGGTGGTCGTGCCGGGCCCGGGCCACCGCCGTCTGCGTGCGGGCGTCCCAGAGGATGAGCTGGCTGTCATAGCCCGCCGTCGCGACGTAGCGGTCGTCCAGGCAGGCCACGCCGCTGATGGGGGAGCGATGGTGGATCACGGGACGTACACCCCGGCGTCATCGTGGATGGCGGCGGACAGCGGCGCGTCCACCTGCCCCATGGAGTGCAGCCGTCCGTCGTGGGCCCAGTACCGGCGCAGCACACCGGTGCGGCCGAAGACGACGAACTCGTTCGGGTGCGCGCCCTCCGCGCGGTTCGCGGGCATCCACAGCAGGCCCTTGGGGTAGTCCAGATCGAAGCCCGTCACCGACAGCTCCTGGAACGTCTTGAAGTCGAAGAGGTGGATGCGCCGCGCGTAGGTGCACAGCGCCAGGAACCGCCCCGAGTCATCCCAGGCGAAGTCCTCGATGGTGTTGCCCAGGTGGGGGATAGGTGCCCTCCACCGTGAGCAGGGGGCTCAGCGTGGTGGCGTCCAGCAGGCGCAGCAGGCCCTGGCGTTCGCACACGGCCAGCACCTTGCGCGTGGGGTTGTGGGCCAGCGCCCAGATGGGCTCCTCGCCGGTCTGGACCTGCGCCTTCACCTCGCCCGTCTCCAGGTCGATGCGCCAGGCGCGCGAGTCCTCGGAGATGGCGAACAGGTCGAAGCCCTCCTGCGACACGGCGATGTCGCGCAGGGGCGCGGGCAGCTTCGTCACCGGGCGGGTGATGCCGTTGCGGACGCTGAGGATGTGGCCGTCCGAGCGACCCTGCACCAGCGCCTGCGTCGGCGGGTGGAACACCATGCGCTTGGCGTAGGAGCCCCGCGACGCGGCGATGGACTCCCAGCGGGTGGAGACCTTCGTCTCCATCGTGCCGGGGTTCGCGCCGTCCACGTGGACGTGGAGCATCTCCGGTCCCTCGCCCGCGAACGCCAGGTCGTGCGTGCCCACCCGGACGCCGGTCCACAGGGCGTTGGGCGTCTCCTTGATGACGGCGGTGGGGCGCTTGCCGGACAGGCTCGCCTTGTAGAAGGCGCCGTTGCGGCACTGGACAATCACGAGGTCGGGGTCGCGCTCCAGGTGGTGCAGCCAGCGCAGCTTGAACGGCGTCTGGAGCACCACGCCCTTGGACTCGCACGTCTCCGGGTCGATCTCCACGAGCGTGCGGTCGAACCCGCTTGCGAGCACGCGGCCCGACGCGCGGTTGATGGAGATCTGCTCCAGGTGGTCGCGCACCACGGGAGGGCCCACGAAGGGCTCCTGCTTGCCGCTGGCGTCGAACCGGATGACCCGGCGCGTGTCGCTGGCCAGCAGGTACATGGAGCCGCCCAGGTGCTCCGCGCAGTGGATGGTGCGCCGGTCATAGCGGTAACGCAGCACCGGCTCCTTTGGCTTCTTCGGATCCACGACGGCCACGTGGCCGCCGAAGGTGGACGCGAAGATGTTCCCGGAGTCCGGCAGGTAGCGGACGTAGTCGATGTCGTACGCGATGCCGTCCGGATCCTGGAAGTAGCCGGCGGCCCACAGCGGGTCGTGGCGCGTGTCGTCGAAGGCAATCTCCGTGAGCGCGCCGTCCGCGTTGTGGGTGATGAGCTTGCGCTCCGTGGGGTGGAACGCGAGCGGGCACGACAGGGGCAGGGTGGCGACGAACTCGTAGCCCTCCGAGCGGATGTCGCGCAGGTAGATGTCCTGGAGCTTGCGCAGCTTGCGCGGATCGCTTCGGTCCCAGAGGGACACCGTGTAGTCGATGCCCAGCGTCGCCAGGTATGGCAGCGTCGGGTGCACCGCGACGGACTCGATGGAGGCGGCGTGCGCGACCAGGTCCGTGTGGATGGCGAAGTCATCCACGCTCACGGACAGGAGGTGACCACCGATGGTCGCCGCGAACATGAACTGTTCGGACGGTTCCACGGCGAAGGCGGAGGATTTGCGGAGGGAGTTCATGAGGGGTTCTCCAGAAGCCGCGGCTCGCGCCGGGCCAGCGGGGCTCACAGCGCGAGTCTGAAGCCAAACAAGTTGAAGTTCGGGTGGGGGCCGTGCCGGCGCGCGCAGCGGGCCAGGTCTCCGCCGCACTCCGCGGAGCCGCCCCGGAGCACCGGATAGACGGGCCCCAGCGCTTCGGTCAGGTTGTCTTCGATGAAGCGGCCGCCCGGGTAGGGCGCGTAATCAGTGGAGGTCCACTCCTCCACGTTGCCGGCCATGTCACAAACGCCATACGCGGTCGGATGCGCGGCGTAGCGCGTGACGCTCGTGGTGCCGCCCAGGCCCGCCTCGCGCGTGTTGCACAGGCGCGCGTCGAACGTGTCGCCAAACGGGTAGTCCCAGTGCTCGGGGCCGCGAGCCGCGTACTCCCATTCCGCTTCCGTCGGCAGCCGCCAGGCCCGTCCGGTGCGCTGCCGGGCCCACGCCAGGTAGCGCGCGATGTCCGTGGCCGTCACGCCCCACACGGGGTGGTCCTCCGGCAGCCGCTGACGGATGGAGGTCGCGGGAGGATTGCCGGTTTCCGCGAGGAAGGCGCCGTACTGCTGGTTCGTCACCGGGAAGCGCGCCAGTTGGAACGCGGCGATCTCCTCCGGGTGCAAGGGCATCTCCTTGAGCAGCCAGGACCCGAAGGTGGCGCGGTACTCCGGCTTGATCAGCGCGGAGCTCCACCGCCGCGACGCCCGCTCCACTTCCTCCTCGGTGGAACCCATCAGGAAGGTTCCGGCGGGGATGGGCATGAGCTCGACGGGCTCGAGCGCGGGACGGGCGAGTGCCAGGGGCATGGGAGGCGTGCGGGTGGAAGGAAGTCAGGAGGAAGAACGGCAGTGGGGCGACAGACGATTCGCCCCACCGCCGGGGGACGACGACTAGGCCGGGGCCGCGATGATGATCGGGGGGCGGACGATGATCGGACCGGTGATGATCGGGCCGGGGTTGGTGATGATCGGACCCGTGGGGAAGGTGAAGGCGCCGGCCTTCACGCCACTCTTGACCTGCACGGGGAAGGCAGCGGGAGCGCTCATCGAGTTCTGGGTGTTCATGGGTTTGTTTCCTTGGGTGTGGGGGTGTCCCCACCACGGACGCGTGGCGGGTCCTCGGCGAAGGGAATGCAAAGACATCCCTTCACCGAAGCTTGTGTCGCTGACTGGATCTGTGAGGTCTTGAAGCGGGCCGTCTTCGCGTTCCGGGCGAATCGGCCGGTGTCACATTCCGTAGCGGAATCTCTTCTCGAACATGCCGGGCCGTGCTCTCAGCGGCTTCATCGCCCGGGCGTACTCAATCAATACGTTCGAGGCGTAAAACATTCGCTCGCGCAAATACAAATCTTCATCGCTTCCCGGCGCGGCCCCTTCATTGAGGACCTGCGCGACATTGCGCACGATGATGTGCTCCGGGATGAAGCACAGGTGTGAGTTCTTGCTGCTGCTCATGCGCAGCTCGGCCACCGGATAGCTGCCGCCCATGCCCGACGACACGGAGACGACGAGCACGGGCCGGTGCCGCACGCAGCCGTCGCTGCACAGGACCAGGAAGTTCTTCATCGCGGGCGTGGCCATGCCGCCCCACTCCGGGGTGACCAGCACCAGGCCGTCCGCGTCCGACAGCTCCTGGGACACGGGGCCCCAGGTCGCCTGCCAGGACTCGGCGCCATTCCAGACGCCTTCGTCCCAGAGCGGCAGGGGCGTTTCGCCCAGGTCCAGGTAGAAGGCCTCGCGGCCCGGCCCGCCCTGGAGGAATTGCTCTTGGGCGAAGCGGCCCACCTTGGCGGACTGCGACGGCGTGCGGTGGCTGCCAATGACAAAGGCCAGCTTCAGTCGGTCCTGGGAGATCATGGGCGGGGGCTAGAGCAGGTGGCCGGACTTGATGCGTTTGGTTTCGAGGTACCGGACGTTCTCCGGGCGGGTCGGTCCGAGCAGGGCCACGCGGCGGTCCACTTCGATGCCGTGGGCTTCCAGCCCGGCGATCTTCCGGGGGTTGTTCGTATAGAGCGCCACCCGCTGGATGCGCAGCGCGGCCAGCATGCCCGCGGCGATGTCATACGTGCGCAGGTCGTCGTCGAAGCCCAGGTGGAGGTTGGCCTGGACGGTGTCCAGCCCCCGGTCCTGCGCCTGATACGCCTGGAGCTTGTTGGCGATGCCGATGCCCCGGCCCTCCTGGCGCAGGTAGAGCAGGACGCCATTGTCCTCCCGGGCCAGCGCCTCCAGGGACTGCTCCAACTGGTCGCGGCAATCACAGCGCAACGAGCCCAGCGCATCGCCGGTGAGGCATTCGGAGTGCAGCCGCGCGGGCACCGGGGCCGGGCCGTCGAGCGGGCCCCGGATGAGCGCGATGTCTTCAATCTGTTCGCCGGAGGCGTGCCGGAAGGAGACGGCGGTGAAGGTGCCGGCGCGCGTGGGCAACTGGGCCCGGGCCAGGACGAGCAGGGAGGGGTGACGCAGCAGTGGGATCGCGGTCGACGGCATCATGTCCCCACCTTCCGGTCGAGCTGGCGCGCCAGGTGTCCATCCACGAGGCCCGCGTCGCACAGGTCCTGTTCCAGCAGTTCCTCCGCGTCCACGAAGAGCGTCACCACGCCATGGCGGGGCAGCTCCCGCAGTGCCTGGCGCAGCGGCAGCGGCGTGCCTTCCGGGTAGGGCAGCGGCACCACGGTGATGGCGGCGGCGCCCGAGGCGAGCGTGTACTCGGCGTGCCGGGCCTCCGGGCAGAACACCAGCCACCGCTCCGCGGTGTTCCGGCGCGCCACGCGGCGCAGCAATTCCACGCCGGGCGAGGCGACGACGGTCAGCGGCGCGGTGGGAGGCAGGGCCGCGTCCATCTCCTCGGCGCCGATCCACAGGGCATCCATCTCCGGGGGGACGACGCGGGAGCCCGGGCCGGTGGACAGCAGCACATAGGGCAGGCCCGTGGTCTGGACCTTGGCCCAGGGCGCGACGAGCTCCTCGGCGCCGGCGGCCATTACGTGGGTGGTGACCTCCACGCCCGCGGCCCTCAGGCGTTCAATGCCGCCGCCCCGGACGTGGGGGTTCGGGTCGACGGCGCCCACGACGACGCGCGTGATGCCTGCCTTGAGGATGGCTTCCGTGCACGGGCCGGTTCGGCCCTGGTGGTTGCACGGCTCCAATGTAACGTAGAGGGTTGTGTCACGCGTATCACCTTGCGCGTTGGCAATGGCATTCACTTCGGCGTGCGCGGTGCCAGCCTTCTCGTGGTGGCCCCCGGAAACCAACCTTCCGGCTCGCGTCAGCACCGCACCCACGTGCGGGTTGGGTGCGGGACGTCCGCGACGCCCCAACTCAATCGCGCGCAGCATCCAGTCTTCGTCCGATGGTTGCATCCCACGGCCCCAATGAACGGTTCCACTCCGGTTGCCGGAGCGCCCCTGTTGTTCACTTCCATTGGGTATACGGAGGCGTATTTCTTTATTCTTGGCGGTATTTCCGACCCGATTTTCAGGGATGGCCGGATTCTGATTGTCCAAGAAAAGGAACCCGGATTGGGGCACGTGCGTGAGACGGGTTGCATTCGCGCTGTTTCCCCGAGTCGGGTCGGACGCTTGGGTTCCGGTGTTCCCGTGCTCGTTCTCCTCCTCACCTGTTGCCTGCTGGCTGCGGCGTCCAGCGCTGCGACGGACGGAGCCTCGCGGGCCTTCAGTGCAGCGTGCGGTGGTGGAGCAGCAGCTCCGCTTCGATGAGGCCGTCGAACGCGGTCCATGGGTCTTCCATGGTCGCGTAGTTGTCCGTGAGCTCCTCGCCCGGCTGGATGTCGCGCAGCGTGAGCGTGGCGCTGCGCTCCGCGTTGCTGCCGCAATTCGACTCGGACGAATGGTTCATGAAGCGCGCATGGTCGCCGCACAGCACCAGCGTTCCGCGCTCGCAGTAGGCGTAGCGGGCCAGGAACGCCCGGGCCTCCGGGGACATGTCCATGACGTCCTCGGGACGGAAGCGCAGGTCGAGGCCGGGCTCGAACGTCCACAGCACCGAGCCCCGACGGATGGGCTGATCCGCGAACAGGCCCAACCCGTGGATCCGCGACGACCTCACCGACGCCTTCACGCGCAACATGCAGGGGCACCCTCCGGGCTCCCTGGTGGTGGGAGCCATGCCCCTGAGATGGGGGTGCGAAGGCCCGGCCTGAATCACCCGGCGGTCGGAAGCCCCACGGCGTTGAGTCGCACGAAGACCTGCATCAGGACGTAGAGCGAGAAGGCCGCGTCGTCCACGCGCAGGTGCGGCATGGTGGACAGGCCCTGCAGGCGCAGCAGGTCCGCGCCATCCACGTGGAGCAGGAAGGCCTGCTGGGCCAGCGTTCCTTCACCCGCGAAGGCCATGGCGCGCCGGACGGCGTCGGTGCAGGCGGTGACGCAGGTGGTGTAGTCCCCGGCGCTGAAGGCGGCCTCGGCGGCCCGGGCATGGTCGAAGAGGTCCCCGGGCGCCAGCGCGCTCGTGGGGCCCAGGAGCCGGGGGCCCGTGCTCGCGGCGACGATGGGGGCGGGCTCCACGCGCGCGCTGG
>SECN01000405.1 GCA_004173515.1 Myxococcaceae bacterium
CTCGCCGCGCTCGCCGCCCAGCAGCTCCGAGGCGCGGTTGGCCAGCACCTCGTTGCAGTTCATGTTCGTCTGGGTGCCGCTGCCGGTCTGCCACACCAGCAGGGGGAACTCCTCGTCGTGCCTGCCGGCGAGCACCTCGTCCGCGGCCTTCACGATGGCCTGCGCCTTCTCCTGGGACAGCGAACCGTTCTCCTGGTTCACGAGCGAGGCGGCCTTCTTCACCAGCACCAGCGCGTGGACGAGCGCCAGGGGCATGCGCTCGCTGGAGATGGCGAAGTTCTGGCGGCTGCGCTGCGTCTGCGCGCCCCAGAGCCGGTCGGCGGGGACTTCGATGGGACCAAAGGTGTCCTTCTCGATGCGAACATTCTTCGTGCTCACGGTGAGGCCTCCCCATCAGGGAACAACGATGTCCAGGCGCCGGGCCCCCTCGCGAGGCGGGGAGTCGCACGGCGTCGCTGCCGCGATTAACACCCCCGCCCCCGCGCGGCAGGCCCGATTGGAGGACGGATGCCGCATCTCCAACGCTCGGGGCCTGGGAAGGCAGGCCCGTGCAGCCCCGCCCGCCCCTCACGCGGAGGGCGCGCGGACGTTAGTGTCGGGCCGTGAGCCCCACCGGCACCATCCGAGCCCTCTTCCTGGCCCAGGAGCGCAACACCCCCATGCGGCAGGTCCCCGAGGCCCGGGCCGTGGAGCAGCACGGCTTCGAGGGCGACCGGCACCAGCGGCGCGCGGTGGGCCACAAGCGCCAGTTGCTGCTCGTGGATGAAGCCCAGCGGTCCGCGCTGGACGTGCCCGTGGGCGCGCTCAAGGAGAACGTGCTGGTGGAAGGACTGGCCCTGGACGCGCTCCCCCCGGGACAGCGGCTGGCGCTGGGCGCGGAGGTGGTGGTGGAGCTGACCGAGCCGTGCGTGCCCTGCTGGAAGCTGGATGCGCTGCGCCCCGGGTTGCTCAAGGAGAGCTGGGGCCGGAGGGGTCAGCTCGCCCGCGTGCTGAAGGCGGGCACCGTGCGCGAAGGTGATTGCGTGCGGCTGTTGGACGTGAACCCGGACGCGCCCCGCATCATCCGGCCGAAGCTGCCCTGAGCCGCACCGAGCAGCACCCGCCTCAACTTTTCGGCGCACCTTTACGTGCTGCGCGCCTGAGTCCATGAGCGCCACTCCACCAATCCCCCCAGACGTCGGCACTCATGGACAGCCTCTGCTTCAGTGACGGGTCTTCTGTCCATCACTCCTGGAGCCCGTGGGTTCACGTGACAGTCGATAGACATGGCGCAGCAGGAAGGGCTCACCGGGACGTCGGGTCAGCCTGCTGATGGAGAGGACAGCGCCTCGTCGGATCAACACCGTGCGCACCTCGACGGGCAGCTTGTCCTCCTGTCCCCTGCCCTCCGCCACCAGCGTCAACTCCGTGGCGTCATCGCCCCCGCGCCGCTCGATGAGCTTCATCTCCTCCCGGTCCTCACCGTCCCCGCTGATGAGCGTTCGTGCCCCGTCACGGATCTTCCAGGTCTGCGTCGAGTGGACTGTCTTTCCAGGCCCGTCATCGAAGGTGAACGCGAACCGGACTTCATCTCCGTCGCCTGCCGCCTCCAGCATCGTGGGCAGCACCACGCGGCGGTCGCTCTGGAAGTCGCGGTAGTCGAGCGTGCCATTCCATGGCCCCGCCAACACGGCCGCGAGCCTGGGCACGACCGGCGTCCCGGGCGCCTTCGCGACCTCCACCGCGCGGTCCCGTCCCGCTTCGAAGTCCGCGACCGTGGGCATGACCGTCTCATCCACCGCGACGCCGCGTCCGGGGACGAAATGGTCGATGTTCGTCCGGTTCCACGCGTTGGGGATGCGGACCCGCAAACCACTGTGGGGCAGCGTCAGGAGGAAGATGCGTCCCGCGGTCGGCCCCTCCGCGCTGCCCGCGCTCTCCTCTCCGACCAGCCGCGCACCGAGCTTCTCCTTCAACTGCGCCAGGGTCCTCGTCGTCCCGGAGCCATTCATGGGCCCGCTGAGCACCGTCACCTTTCCCGTGAAGCGTTCGGGGGACACATCCTGCATCCGCAATCCCTCATCATCGGGACGCGGCAGACGTTCCCACCAGCCATCGCTCGTGCGGCGAAAGCCCTTCTCGTCGGGCTCGAACACGGCCTTGCGGTCCCCCCAACTTTCGATGTGCGTGGGCAGGTCGCCATAGCGGATCGCCTTGAGCAGGGACGGCTTCGACCAGAGGAAGGGCTCCTTCAACAGGTAGCGGCCCAGCGCGACCGACACATCCTCCGAACCTCCACCGCTCTCTCGCAGGTCGAGGATCAAATGCTCCACCCCCTGGGCCTTCAGCGTCTTGAAGAAGCCCCCCAGGAAGGCCGTCGCGTCGACGGGGTTGCGGTAGTTCACGAACGTGTCGATGCGCAGCAGCGCGCGCTTCCCGTCGATCCTCCAGTGGATCGCCTTGTAGAACTCGTCGCGATACGGGCTGCCGGGCCAGGTCAGCGCGGTCCACGTCTTGAAGGAGATCGGCTCCAACGCACTGTGCGACAGCCGCAGCTCGCCCGAGCGCTTCCAGTCGAGGGACCACTTCGTGGGGAAGCCATGGAAGGCGGGCCAGTACTCGTTGAAGTCGTCCCCCATCAGGTCGCTGTCGGAGCCCAGCTTCGCGGCGATCGCGGGGTCGGTGCTCCCGTCATAGGCGACCGCGCGCCCCAATCCAGCCAGCACGCGGGGCACGGGCATCCCGTTGATGCCCACCAGCTCCGCGCCAGGCGGTGGCGCTCCAGGCTGGCCATCGTTCGACACGACGATCATCCGTCCTTCGATGATCTTGAAGCGCAGCGGCAGGTGCGTGGGATGCGTGCGACGGTGGTCCTCCAGCGCGACCGAAGGCTCCGGCTTCGTGTGGTCGCAGTGGATCTCCGCCAGCATCAGCGCGATGGCCCGCCAGAGCGCCAGGTCCGTGGTCGGCCGCGACGCCACCGCTTCCAACCGGGCGAAGGCGGCCTGGAGGTCCGCCCGGCTCCGATAGCGATGGAGGCCGGGGTGGATCGTCTCCAGGGCCCGCCTCATGAGCGCGACGTCGGCGCGGGCCTTCGCCGCGTCCAGGGTGACGGGCACATAGGCCTGCCTCCCGGGGGAAGGGGGCTCGGTAGCCGCCAGGGTGGGAACCGCCAGGAGCAGGGCCAGACAGCCTGGGACCAGGAAACGAAGGGACATCGAACGTCCTGTCGCACCGCTGGCGGAAGCGCTCCGCCAGGGAGGCATGGACCTACGACCTCGCCGCCCCTACGTCGTCTCAAGCCTTGAATTTATTGGGTTTTCGCTGAAATGAGCCTTCCGCCAGGCCGTGGGACTCAGGCCGGTGTGCTCGCGGAAGACGCGGTTGAAGCTGGCCTTGGAGGAGAAGCCCTCCTCCAGCGCCAGCTCCAGCACGGGCTTCTTCTCCCCGGATGCCAGCCGCGCCTGCACCGCCTCCACCCGCATGGCGTTGATGACGGCATTGAAGTTGCGCCCGAGCCCCTGGTTGAAGGCCCGCGACGCGTAGGTTTCGTTGGTGCCCAACCGGTGGGCCACGTCAGAGAGGGTCAACCCCGGCTCGCGCCACCAGCCCGCCTCGCGGATGCGCTCCGCCCAGCCGGTCGCCGTCGTCGACCAGTCGCGGGCCGAGGTCAGCATGGGCGGCGGCGGCTCGGCACGCGCGCCCCACTGGGGGAAGCGATGGCCCGCCTGACGCCAGCCCTCCAAACCGAGCCCGAGGATGATGGCGGAGAAGAGCACGTACTGCGGGAAACGGTCGTAGTGGTTCAACCGCGTCACGAAGCGGTCCACGAATTCGAAGCCCACCGTCACGCTCCACCAGAGCGCCAGCGACACGAGCAAGGTCGCGAACCAGGGCTGACGGTGCTCCTCCCGGTCGCTGACGTTCTCCTCCAGCCAGGCCTGATAGCGGCGCTGGAACCGGACCGAGGCCACCAGATAGGCCACGAGCGACACGATGCTGGCGGCGGACTCCAACGGATCCACCCACCGCTCGTGGACGAAATCGTTCCACCAGTGCTTCCGCGCGAGCGGCAGCGCGAACGCACCCAGCGTGTAGCCGAGCATGACCGCCGCGGGCAGGAAGTGTCGCCACCAGCGCGCGGGCAGCTCGGGCGTCACGAGGCGCTGGACATAGAGGTACACCAGCGGCCCTATCGCCAAACCCAGGTCGAACGGGGCGAAGGACAACCAGGGATGCGCGTCATAGAAGCCGGCGAAGCCCAGGACATAGGGCATCAGCCGCAGCACGACGACGCCCAGGAGCGCCGCCAGCAGCCGGTTCGCCGAGCGATTTCCCAGCGCCGTCAGGAGCAGCACCGACACCAGGGTGCCAAAGCCGGCGGCCAGCCCCAGGAGGGTGCTCCACGGTCCGAATCGAATCACCTGAAGTCCTCTTGGGCCGTGAAGCTCAGTTCACCTGCGCGAGCGGCCCCTCGACCTCAGTGTCCTCGTTCTCCGAAGCGTCTTCCACCGCGTCCACGCCCTGCGGAATCCCATCCACGTAGGTGACGACGTTGTTCGGCATCGCGGCCACGCGCGGTCCCGGCGTCACCACGCCCGTGAGGTTCAGCGGATCCACGCCGGACAGCTGGATGCGCACGCCCGACGGAGCCGTCCTGCGCACCGCCCGCGCCGTGTCCACCGCCTCCGGCAGGGCGAACTGCTCCCCCACGAAGCCCGACACGAAGCGCCCTCCGCGCAGCTCGCCTCGCGCCTCCATGCGCCGGTAGACGAACAGCAGCTCCCGCCACGTCGGCGCCAGGGACTCGCGCATCACCAGGTCGCGCCAGACGATGCCGTAGCGCTGGAGGAACAGCCTCGCCAGCGACTCCATCACCTCGTCCTGCGTCTTGGGCTCCGCGGGCGCCAGCAGGCTCCAGCGGCCCGGGCCTCCGCGCTGCAACAGCTTCTGGCGCTTGCGGTGCGCCGGACTCTGGAGGATGCGCAGGTTCTGCACCGCGTCCGCCGTGACGAGCCCCTTGGCCACCAGCTCCCACAGCGCGTCCTCCACCTCCGCGGGCAGGCGCCGCGCGCGCGTCACCAGGTCCTGGAAGAAGCACGCGCCCCGCCGGTCCAACACGCCCACCACGTCCTTCGCCGCCGCGCTCAGGTCCGGTGGCGTCCACACGCCTCCGTCCGCCAGCACCGCGTGCGGACGCGCCGCCGCCAGCATCCACTCCAGGTCCTCGCGCAGCGTGAACGTCAGCGGCGCGTTGCGCGTGGGCGACGCCCGCTTGTGCACCACGGGCTCCGGCGCTTCGATCACCGGCGCACCCCGACGCGGCCCCGCCGGCTTCGGTGGGTCCTTCAGCGTCACCCGCCCCCACGCCACCTCGCCCGCGTAGCACGCGCGCTCCAACTGATCCGGCGTGTAGCCGCGCATGCGCGCAGGCAACAGGAAGCGCTCCCACGCGGAGGCCGGCGCTTCGTACCCCTGGAGCAGCCGCACCGCCTTGAGCAGGCCCGTGGAACCGCGCAGCGCGTCCACGTCCTCCAGGTGGTGCCACCGGAAGAGGAAGCGCATGAAGTCCTGCGGACTCAGCGGTTCGATCTCCCGGCGCAGCCGTCCCACCGTGAGCCGGTGGATGCGCTGGAGCAGGCGCCGGTCGCACCACTCCAGCACCAGCCCGCCGTCCTCACCGGGCGCCACCGGCACGTCCTCGCTCGCGCGGAACTGGCCGCGCAACACGCTGCCCTGGCCCTCCAGCGCGTGCAGCGCCAGGTTGATGTCGTCCGCGTCCAGCAGCGTCAGCCGCGCCAGCTCCGCCACCGTGGTGGGCCCGACCATCTCCATCCGGCCGCGCACCACCTGGAGCACCGCCGCTTCGCGCTCCACCGGACGGTCGTACTCCAGCACCGGCAACACCGGCTGCGTCCGCACGTCCGGGAAGAGCGCGCGCACCGCGTTGCCCCGCTCCGCGGACACGAGGAACCGCCCACCCGGCCGCTCCAGCCACGCCACGCGTCCCTGCGCGAACAGCCCGGTCTCCAGGCCTCGCGGCACCTCCGATGCCCGCACCAGCACGAGTTGCAGGAGCGCGTCGTGCAGCTCGTCCTCGTCGCGCATGGGCGGCGCGGCGTCCTCCACCACCTGCGCGATGGCGGCGGCGTCCAGCGCGCCGAACGCCGCGGCGTCCTCCGCGGGCATCGCGCGGCGCAGGGCCACGTTGCGCACGCGGCGCTCCTCGGCCGGCGCGTCGTCCAGGAAGGTGTAGGGCTGGCTGTTGATGCGGGGAACACGGCGGCCAGCAGGTCCTCGCTGCGCGCGCGCTGGAGGTTCGGCGCCACGCGCTTGCCGCCCATCATCCGGTACAGCGTCAGGGCCCGCGTGGCCACCCAGCGGAAGCGCGTGCCGAAGATGGGCGCCTGCAACACCGCCTGCACCAGCACCTCCTCCACGTTGTCCGGGTGCAGGAAGTCGAAGATGTCCGCCAGCGGGAACGAGTGCTGCTCGCCCAGGCTCAGCAGGATGCCGTCCTCGGTGGCCGCCGCCTGCAACTCGAAGTCGAACGAGCGGCAGAAGCGCTTGCGCAGCGCCAGCCCCCACGCGCGGTTGATGCGGCTGCCGAAGGGCGCGTGGATGATGAGCTGCATGCCGCCCGCCTCGTCGAAGAAGCGCTCGGCGACAATCTGGGTGTGGCTGGGCACCACGTCGCCCAGCATCTTCTTGCCCAACCGCAGGTAGCCCATCAGCGCGTCCACGGCGGGCGGAGGCACGCGCAACAGCTTCTCCAGGAAGCCCGCCGGGTCCTCGTGGCGCAGCAGCTCCTCGCGCAGCCGTCCCACCTGGAGGCTCAGCTCGTCCGTGCGGCCCGGCGCCTCGCCGCGCCAGAAGGGCACGTTGGGCGGAGCGCCCCGCGCGTCCTCCACCATCACGGTGCTGCCCATGACGCGCTGGATGCGCCACGCGGTGCTGCCCAACAGGAAGATGTCCCCCGGTGAGGACTCGACCGCGAAGTCCTCGTCCAGCGTCCCCACCACCTTGCCCTCCGGCTGCGCGGTGACGCTGAAGCTGAAGGTGTCCGGGATGGCGCCGCCGTTGGTGAGCGCGGTGATGCGCACGCCCCGGCGTCCCTTGAGCCGCTGGTTCACGCGGTCGCGGTGCAGGTGGATGCTGGCGCGGCCCCGGCGCTCGGCCACGCCTTCGGACAGCATCTCCAGCACCTGCTGGTACTCCTCCCAGGTGAGGTCCTGGTACGGGTACGCGCGCTTGAACACGCTGAAGAGCGCGCGCTCGTCCCACTCCTCGCAAGCGCACGCGGCGACGATCTGCTGCGCGAGCACGTCCAGCGGCTTCCTGGGGATGCGGACCGCGTCCAGGTCGCCTTCGCGCACGGCGTTGAGCAGCGCGACGCACTCCACCAGCTCGTCGCGCGTCATCGCGAAGAGGATGCCCTTGGAGATGCCTGCCTTGTGGTGGCCCGCGCGGCCCACGCGCTGGAGCAGCACGGAGATGGCCTTCGTGGTGCCCAGTTGCACCACCAGGTCCACGTTGCCCACGTCGATGCCCAGCTCCAGCGACGCGGTGGCGACCATGACGCGCAGCTTGCCTTCCTTCAGTCGCTCCTCGGCGGACAGGCGCATCTCGCGCGACATGCTGCCGTGGTGCGCGGCCACCCATTCCTGGCCCAGGCGTTCACCCAGGTCGTGCGCCACGCGCTCGGACATCTTGCGTGTGTTGACGAAGATGAGCGTGGTGCGGTGTTCGCCCGCCAGTTGCACCAGCCGGTCATAGACCTGGCCCCACATCTCGTGGCTCGCGATGGAGGACAGCTCCGCGTCCGGGATCTCCACCTTCAGGTCCCACGGGCGCTGGTGGCCCACCTCCACGCGCCGGCACTCGGTGAGGGAGGCGCCGGTGAGGAAGCCCGCGATGGCGTCCAGCGGCTTCTGCGTCGCGGACAGGCCCAGCATCTGGGGGCGCACGTCCGTGAGGGCCTTGAGGCGCTCCATCGACAGGGCGAAGTGGCTGCCGCGTTTGTCGCGGGCGAGCGCGTGGATTTCGTCCACGATGACCGTGCGCACGGCGCGCAGGGTGGCGCGGGCGCGCTCGGCGGTCAGGTAGAGGTAGAGCGATTCGGGCGTGGTGATGAGGATGTGGGGCGGCCGGCGCACCATCTGCGCGCGCTCGCTGGCGGGCGTGTCACCGGTGCGCACCTGCACGCGCAGGGTCTGGGGCGTGTAGCCCTCCGCGCGCGCCAGCACCATCAGCTCCTCCAGCGGCTGGAGGAGGTTCTTCTGCACGTCATTGCCCAGGGCCTTCAGGGGCGACACGTAGAGGACCTGGGTGTGGTCGGGCAGCGTGCCCTCCAGCGCCAGGCGGAACAGCGAGTCCAGCGCGGCGAGGAACGCCGTGAGCGTCTTGCCGCTGCCGGTGGGCGCGGCGATGAGCACGTCGTGGCCGGCGTGGATGAGCGGCCAGCCCTCCACGATGGATTTGAGGGGACATGGCGGGCTCCCAGCAGGCCAGCCTGAACACAGGTACAGCGCGCCGTCAACGTACGCCGGGTGTCGCCACCGGGGTGCAGAACGTCAGAGTGCTTTGCTGAAATGATCAGATTCCTGGCCATCCGAAAGAGCCTGACCGTCAGGCGAGCCCCTCTTCGCGCCGCAAACGACCGTTTTCACTACGGTCCATAGGTCCGTCCCCATGATGATTTGCCCCTCAGGTCCGGTTGAAAGCTGGCTGAGTCATCAGTAAATAGTAAGTAGAAATTCAGTAAGTACGAACTCATTGATTTACAGCAGCCCAGGACCCGTGGACGTCCAGTTCCTGGTTTCAGCCTCCGGCAGATGGAGTGCCCGCCATGACCACCAGTTCCTACCGTCTACAGGCAATGCTTCCAGCACCCTACGAGACCCAGCTCGAGCAGCTTCGGGCTGAACTCCAGGTCGACAACACCGAGGTCATCAAGGAAGCACTGAGCATCTTCGCCAAGGCCGTGCTTGAGGTCCGCCAGGGACGCCGCGTCGCATTCATGGACGAGAAGCGTCAGGTGCTCTCCGAGTACAGCTCCCCGTCCTTGACCCGTCTGGAGTGGAACGCACGAGATGAAAGTCGCATCGTGCTTCCCGACAGCGACTTTGACCGGGTCGTGGATGAACTTGAGAAGCCGGCGAAGCCCTCTTCCCGTCTTCGAGCACTCGCTCAGCGCAAGTCCCGCTGAGGCTCCTGGTTTCGGGGAAGGGGTGTTGCCATGACCACTGCGGTAACAGCCTCTCCCCTGTTTCCCGCCCTCACCGCCATCACCAGTGAAGATGCCGCCAGCGGCTTCCATTGTGAGGAAGCGGCGCTCAATCGATTCTTCCAGCAACAGGCGACACAACAGGGTCGGAGAGAAGAGAACCGCACCTGGGTACTCCACCGGCCAAACGACCGGATTGAGCTGCCGCTCGTGCTTGGTTTCTACTCACTCACCACGACCCTGGTGGAACGTAGCAACCTGCCAGCTCCCATCATCAAGCGGCTGCCGGACTACCCCATCCGGGCCATCCTCATCGGACGACTTGCACGCGATGAGCGCTGCAGGGGAATGGGCATTGGGGAACACCTGCTCGACGATGCCCACCGTAGGGCCCTGCGCATCAACGCGGACATTGGGGGGCTTCTGGTCGTCGTGGATGCGAAGAACGAGAAGGCTGCGGCCTTCTACAAAGACAAAGACTACCTGCCCCTCATCCGCGCCGAAGCCGATGCAGCGACCTGGCCACAGCGCTTCTACGTGACAATGGCCACTTTGAGAGCCTCATACGTGGGCACCTCACAGTAGCCCGCGCCGGCCCAGCCTCTCGCCAAGAACACCCAACACGTGAACCGTCGACGAGCGGAACGTCCCCACCAAAGTGGACACGCGGCGTTACAACTGCGGCAGACTCACGCCGCCACCCGAAAGAGGAGCCGCACCATGAGCTGGGAAGAGGACCTGAACGGCCGCGTGGCCCCACCGTCGCTGGAGACGCTCATCGTCCCGCGCGTGCGCGACCTGGGTGACGGCTTCACCGTGCGCCGCGCCCTGCCCTCCGCGCGCCGGCGCATGGTGGGCCCGTTCATCTTCCTGGATCAGATGGGCCCCGCGGACTTCGACTCCGGCCATGGCCTGGACGTGCGGCCCCACCCGCACATCGGCCTGTCCACCGTCACCTACCTCTTCGAGGGCGAGGTCCTCCACCGCGACTCGCTGGGCGTCGTGCAGTCCATCCGCCCCGGCGCCGTGAACTGGATGACCGCCGGCAAGGGCATCGCCCACTCCGAACGCACCGGCCCGGAGACACGCGCCGCCGGCAGCCGCCTCTTCGGCATCCAGGCCTGGCTCGCCCTGCCCCATCAGCACGAGGAGATTGAACCCTCCTTCGTCCACCACCCCCAGGACACCCTGCCCTCCGGCCAGGACGATGGCGTGCGACTGAACGTCATCGCCGGCGCCATGCACGGCCTGAAGTCCCCCGTGCGCACCCACTCCGACCTCTTCTACGCGGAGGCACGCCTGGACGCCGACGCCCGCTTCAAGCTCCCCGCTGAACACGAGGAGCGCGGCCTCTACCTGGTCGAAGGCACCGTGGACGTGGAGGGCACGCGCTTCCAGGCCGGCGAACTGCTGGTGTTCAAGCCGGGCAGCGAAATCCTCCTGAAGAGCGAAGGGCCCGCGCGGATGATGCTGCTGGGCGGCGAGCCCATGGACGGCCCGCGCTACCTGTTCTGGAACTTCGTGTCGTCCTCCAAGGAGCGCCTGGAGGTCGCCAAGGCGGACTGAGCCGCCGCTACCCGAACAGCCGGCGCACCGGCGCGACCGTGCCCGCCGGCCGCTGCGACTTCGCCTGCACCCACGTGAGGCGATACGTGGCCGCCGTCCCGTCGAAGGCGATGGGCTTCACCTCCAGGGTGCCCGCGCCCGACGCGCGCAGCGTCTCCTCCAGGAACCCGCAGGCGAAGAAGGGGTTGTCCGCCAGCACGTCCTTCACCCACAGGGTGGCGGCGTTGCGGGACAGCTCCTCCACGCGCACTTCATTGAAGTTGTTGCCCGCGCGCAGGTTGTACGGCACGCGCTCCAGCGTCTTCTCCGGGCCCAGGTGCGTGACGAGCTGCATGCTCGCCCGCCCCACCGACGTCTGCCGGAAGCCCTGCAGGTAGCGCGCGCCCAGCTCCAGGTAGGCCACCTCCGCCGGCTGCCCCGGGAACACGTCCCGCGCCGCCACCTCCAGGAAGGCCCGCCACTGCTCCAGCGAATAGTTGTGGCGCAGCGGTCCGGCCACGTCCAGCCCCGCCGCCTTCAGCTTCTGACGCCCGTCCTTCGACAGGTGCGGCCCCAGGGCACGCACGAAGAGGGCTTCCACGCTCTGGGCGAAGATTCGCTTTTCGGATGGGACCATGCCCCCCAGGGTGGGGGTGCCCCTGCGCATCCGGAAGTGCCGCCGCAATGCATTCGTCCAGGAGTCATCACATCCCCCGGCCACTTCCTTGGGTCACACCGGGAGTCAGCCGCGCGGCAGCCTCACCGTGAAGGTCGTCCCCCGCGCTTCCGTGGAGGCCACCTGCACCGTGCCGCCGTGGGCGCGGACAATCTGTTCGGTGATGTAGAGCCCCAGCCCCAGCCCCGCGGCCACGCCCCGCTCCCGGTCGCTGCGGCCCGCGCGGCGCCAGGCCCCGAAGAGGTGGGGGAGCTGATCCGCCGGAATGGGCGGCCCCAGGTTGTGCACCCGCAGGACGGCCTCCGTCGCCGTGCCCTCGGCGCTCACCCGCACGGACGTCTCCTGCGGGCTGAACTTGAGCGCGTTGGACAGCAGGTTGACCACCACCTGCTCCAGCCGGTCCGCGTCCCAGGCCCCGCGCCCGTCGCCCAGCAGCTCCAGCATCACCTCGCGGTTCGGGTGGCTGGCGCGAGACTCGTCCACCGCGCCGCGCACCACGTCGAACAGGTCGCACCGCGAGCGCACCACCGGCAGTCCCGCGCCCAGCCGGGCCCGGGCGAAGTCCAGGAGCTGGCGGATCATCCGGTCCATGCGGTCCGCGCTGATGAGGATGCGCTCGGTGAAGACCTGCTGGCGCTCGTTCATCTCCCCCTGCCGCTGCAACTGCTGCGCGGACATGGACAGCGCGTTGAGGGGGTTGCGCAGGTCGTGGCCCAGGATGCCGATGAACTGCTCGCGGAAGTCCTCCGCGTTGCGCACCTCCGTGATGTC
>SECN01000047.1 GCA_004173515.1 Myxococcaceae bacterium
GCGCGAAGCCCAGGCCCACGCTCGCGCGCATGCCGCCCCGCACCAGCACCTTCACGCCCACCGTGGACCCCACCGACCAGCCCAACAACATCGGCACCAGCGCGAGCCCCGCCCCAATGGGCGAGTGCCCTCCCTGCTCCGTCATCCACAGCGGCACCCACGCCGACATCGTGTACAGCAGCGCCCCCGCGAACAGGCCTCCCGCGATGCCACTGAGCACCGTCCGGTCCTTCAGCAGCTCCGCCGGCAACAACGGCGCGGGCGACCGGCGCTGCTGCCGCACGAACAGCGCCGCCACCACCACCGCGCCCAGCGCGCACACCCCTCGCGCCTGCGCCGCGCCCGGCTCCAACGCGAACAGCGACAACGCGACCGTGCTGCCCGCGAGCAGCGGCCCCCACCGCTCCAACGTCACCGACTCGCGCCGGGGCGGATCCCGGTAGGCCAGGTGCAACAACACCGCGGACAGCACGCCCACCGGCAGGTTCACCAGGAACACCCACCGCCATGACGCGTGCATCACCAGCCACCCGCCAATCAGCGGGCCCAGCGCGTTCGCCGCGCCCCACGCTCCGGTGAACAGGCCCTGGATGGCGGCCCGCTCGCGCAGCGTGTAGAGGTCCGCGCTGATGGTCAGCGTCGTGGGCTGCAACGCCCCCGCCCCCAGCCCCTGCATCACCCGGAAGCCCACCAGCGCCGGCACCGACGTCGCCAGGCCGCACAGCGCAGAGCCCAGCAGGAACAACCCCATCCCCGTGAAGAACACCGGCTTGCGTCCCAACCGGTCCGCCAGCTTGCCGCTCACCAGCACGCCCACCGTCGAGGCGAAGAGGAACGCGGAGAACACCCACGAATAGAGCGAATCACCTCCCAGCTCCCGCGTGATGGTCGGCATGGCGCTCGTCACCACCGTGCCCTCGAAGGCACTCACCACCAGCGCCAGCAACACCGCCCCCGTGGCCACCCGCCGCGCCCCGCCCGGCTTCATCCGGCTGCCCGCGTCCACCGTCACGCCGCTTCCATCCATGCCCCATTGATTACGCCGCCGGGCACCCCGCGGAAATCGCATCTTCAGCATAGACTCCTCGCGGCAATCGCATGACCTCCAAACAGCTCCGCGCCTTCCTGCACGTCGCACGCGAAGGCGGTGTCTCCACCGTGGGGCTCTTCGCGCGGAGCAGCGACAGGTGGCGCTCGTGCACCGGGGCAGGGCCACCTCACCGCCGCCGCACACGCCCTCAGCCGGCGGGGCGCTGGCGCCTCGTGTCGGGCGCCTGGGTTGGCGAGCAGACAGGCGCTGGACAAACCTCCGCCGGCCCATGCCCCGCGCGCCTGGGACGTCTTCCCTGACGTGGGGGGATCTCCTAGAACTTCACATCTTGGTGAGCATCGGGAGTTGGACGACGTGACGGCGGAAGAGCTGTTCAGCGGCAACGGGGAGATGGCGGCCCTGATGCGCGCGAAGGACTGGACCGCCTCGCCCCTGGGTCCCGTGGAGGGCTGGCCCATCTCGCTGCGGACGCTCGTCCGGACGATGCTGCACTCGCGCCATCCCATGTTCCTCTGGTGGGGGTCGAGGCTCATCCAGTTCTACAACGACGCCTACGTTCCCAGCTTCGGCAGGGGCAAGCATCCGTCGGCGCTGGGGCAGCCTGGACGCGACTGCTGGCCGGAGATCTGGCCCATCATCGGTCCGCAGATCGACGACGTGATGCACGCGGGCAAGGCGAGCTGGAATGAAGATCAGCTCGTCCCCATCTACCGCAACGGCACCCTCGAGGAGGTCTACTGGACCTATGGCTACTCGCCGGTGTTCGACGACGCCGGGAGGATTGGCGGCACGCTGGTGGTCTGCACGGAGACCACCACGCGGGTCCTCGGAGAGCGGGCCCTCCGACAGAAGGAGGAGCACCTGCGCCGGGTCGTGGAGGCTTCGGGCGCCGGCACCTGGGAGCTGGACACCACCTCCGGTCAGATGAAGGCGGATGCGCGGATGGCCGCGCTCTTCGGACTGACGGATCCATCCGCGTTCAGCCTCCCGCAGGCGCTGGAGCGCGTGCATCCCGAGGACCGGGAACGGCTCCACCGCGCCATCGACGCCGCGCTCGCCGGTGAGACCTACGGCCGCTACCTGATGGAGCACCGGGTCCTGGACGCCACGGGCGGAGCCCCCCGCTGGGTGGAGGCGCGCGGGCAGGTCTCCTTCGACGCGGCCGGAAAGGCCACGCGCTTCATTGGAACCTCGCTCGACATCAGCGACCGGAAGCGGGCGGAGGAGGAAGGACGCAGGGCGCGCCAGGAACTCCAGAGCTTCCTGATGCAGGCCCCGCTGGGGATCGCCATCCTCAGTGGACCGCGTCACGTCTACACCTTCATCAACGCCCCCTTCATGGAGATGCTGTTCAGCGGACGGCCGGCCACGGACCTCCTGAACCGCTCCGTCCGCGAGGCGCTGCCGGAGCTGGAGGGCCAGGGCTTCCACGAAATCCTCGACGGCGTCTACCAGACCGGCAGGAGCTTCCACGGCGCGAAGCAGCGCGCGTCCATGGTCCAGGCCGACGGGCTGGAACGGGAGCTGTTCGTCAACTTCACCTACCAGGCGAAGCGCGACCCGTCGGGGAGGATCGACGGCATCCTGGCGGTCATCTACGAGGTGACCGACCAGGTCAACGCGCAGCGGGAGATTGAGCAGCTCGCGGAGAACCTTCGCGCGGCCATCGTGTCGCGGGACACGTTCCTGGGGGTCGCCTCCCACGAACTCAACACGCCGCTGACCACGCTCAAGCTGCAGACGCAGATGAGCAAGCGGGCCTTCGCGAAGCAGGGCCTCGCCGCGTTCACCCCGGTGCGCATCGAGAAGCTGCTCGACACCACGCTGCTCCAGGTGGAACGGCTGGGGCGGCTGGTCAACGACATGCTCGATGTGTCCCGCATCAGCTCCGGGAAGCTGACGGTGCTTCCCGTGGAGACGAACCTCTCCAAGCTGGTGTCGGACGTGCTGGAGCGCTTCGAGCCCCAGTTCGAAGCGGTCGGATGCCAGTTGGTGACGGACATCGAGAGCGACGTCGTCGCGCCGCTCGACGCCGTGCGCATCGAGCAGGTGCTGACGAACTTCATCATCAACGCCATCAAGTATGCCCCCGGGAGGCCCGTGCACGCGAAGGTGGAGCGTCTGGGGCGCAAGGCGAAGGTCAGCCTCCGGGATGAAGGCCCGGGCGTCCCCCAGGAGCATCACGACCGCATCTTCGTCCGGTTCGAGCGCGCGACGTCCTCGAGCGAGGCCAGCGGATTGGGGCTGGGCCTCTACATCGCGAAGCAGCTCATCCAGGGCCACGGCGGAACCATCGCGGTCGAAAGCGAGCCCGGCCGGGGCTCCACCTTCAGCTTCGAGTTGCACAGCGCCTAGGAGAGACACCCATGCCCCGACCTGACAGCCTCGTGGAGTACACGTTGGAGCTGCTGGAGCCGCTCGGCCCGGTGCACGCACGCTACATGTTCGGAGGCTGGGGGCTGTCCTTCGCGGGCCGGATGTTCGGCCTCGTCATCCAGGGCCAGCTCTACCTCAAGGTGGATGACGTCACCCGCCCCGCCTTCGAGGCCGAGGGCTGCCGGCCCTTCGTCTACGAGAGCAAGGGCACCACCCACCAGATGAACTACTTCACGCCCCCGGCGGACGCGGAGGACAACGGCCGCATGCTCTTGCCCTGGGCCCGCCGCGCCGTGGACGCCGCGAACCGCTCCGCGCAGAAGAAGCCCGCGAAGAAGGCTCCCGCGAAGGAGCCCGCCGCGAAGAAGGCCGTGGCGAAGAAGGCCCCCGCGAAGAAGAAGCCCGCCGCCAAGAAGAAAACCTCAGCGAAGAAGGCCCCAGTGAAGGCGAAGGCGAAGCCGCGCGTCAGGCCGTCTTGATGGAGGCCGCGTCGGCCAGCCCCAGCTCGGTGACGGAGACCTCGCGCATGCGGAACTTCTGCACCTTGCCCGTCACCGTCATGGGGAAGCCGTCCACGAACTTCCAGTGGCGGGGAATCTTGAAGGTGGAGATGCGGCCGGAGCAGTAGGCCGTGAGCGTCTCCGCGGTGAGCGTGGCGCCGGACTTCAGCCGCACCCACGCCATCACCTCCTCGCCGTACTTCACGCTGGGCACGCCGATGACCTGCGCCTCGCTGATGTCCGGGTGCGTGTGGAGGAACTCCTCCACCTCGCGCGGGTACACGTTCTCCCCGCCCCGGATGATCATGTCCTTGATGCGGCCGACAATCTTGACGTAGCCCTCCGCGTCCATCGTCGCCAGGTCGCCGGTGTGCATCCACCCGGCCCGGTCCACCGCCGCCGCCGTGGCCACCGCGTTCTCCCAGTACCCGAGCATCACGCTGTAGCCCCGCGTGCACAGCTCCCCCGGCCGGCCCAGCGGCACGACGGCCCCCGTCTCCGGATCCACCACCTTCACCTCCAGGTGCGGGTGCACGCGGCCCACCGTGGACACGCGCTTGTCCAGGGTGTCGTCCAGCAGGTTCTGCGTGGACACGGGCGAGGTCTCCGTCATGCCGTAGCAGATGGTGACCTGCCGCATGTGCATCCGCGACTGCACCTGCTTCATCACCTCCACCGGGCACGGCGAGCCCGCCATGATGCCGGTGCGCAACGACTTCAGGTCGAACTCACCGAAGCGCGGGTGGTCCAGCTCCGCGATGAACATGGTGGGCACGCCGTAGAGCGACGTACAGCGCTCCGCCTGCACCGTCTGGAGCACCGCCAACGGCTCGAACGCCTCGCCCGGAATCACCATGGTCGCGCCATGGGACGTGCAGGCCAGGTTGCCCATCACCATGCCGAAGCAGTGGTAGAACGGCACCGGGATGCACACGCGGTCCTCCGGGCCGTACTTCAGCACCTCGCCCACGAAGAACCCGTTGTTGAGCACGTTGTGGTGCGACAGCGTCGCGCCCTTCGGGAAGCCCGTGGTGCCGGACGTGTACTGGATGTTGATGGGGTCGTCGAACTGGAGTGATGCCTCGCGCTCCTCCAGCGCCTCCATGCCCACCGCCGCGCCGCCCTTCACCAGCCGCTCCCAGTCCGAGTCCAGCACCAGCGCCTCGCGCAAGCCCGCGC
Organism: Myxococcaceae bacterium; assembly: GCA_004173515.1. Classification (GTDB taxonomy): domain Bacteria; phylum Myxococcota; class Myxococcia; order Myxococcales; family Myxococcaceae; genus Corallococcus. The sequence goes on from SECN01000047.1 coordinate 5,107, forward strand.
ACCGGGGCCGCACCTCCGCGAGCATCGCCGTGTAGTCCGTCTGCCGGAACCCCTTCGCCAACAGCAGCACGCTGACGCCGGCCTGGTTGAGCGCGTACTCCAGCTCCGACGTGCGGTAGGCGGGGTTCAGGTTGACCAGGATGGCGCCCGTGCGGGCCAGCGCGTACTGCGCCACGGTCCACTCGAAGCGGTTGGGCGACCACAGCCCCACCCGGTCCCCCTTCTGGACGCCGAGCGCCAGCAGGCCCCGCGCCACCTGCGTCGTCGCGTCCCAGAACTGACGCCACGTGACGCGGTAGCCCTGCGCCACCACCACCAGGGCCTCGCGGTCGCCATACCGCTCCACGGTGCGACGCAGGTTCTGACCGATGGTTTCTCCCAGCAGCGCGGTGGTGCTGGTGCCGTGGGCATAGGACAGGGCGGTCGTCATGCCTTCATCGTCCCCACGGCGGCCCCTGCTCGGCAAGCGCCGGCATGGCGTGCGGCCCCTGGTTGTCCGCTCGACCGCATCCGGCAACGGCGCGTCACGCGGCCATGAGACCTCGCGCTACCGGGCGCGACGCGGTTTCCGGAGGCGGTCCACGCCCTGACACGCGGCGCAGGAATAGAGCGTGCGCGCCGCCAACGTCCGGCCCTTCACCTTCGCGCCGCAGCGCGGACACGGCAGTCCCGTGCGGCCGTACACGCAGAAGCGCTCCGCCCGCTTGCGCCCCGGCGAGGGCAGGGGCGGCGCCCCCGGGGTGACGATGAGCCCGTCGCGTGCCCCGTCCTCCAGCAGCGTCCGCATCGCGGCCCACAAGGACTCGAACGCCTCGCGGTCCAGTTCGCACGCGGGCAGGAGCGGCGGCAGTCCCACGAGGAACAGCGCCTCCGCCCGCACGATGTTCCCCACCCCGGCGATGCGCCCCTGGTCCAGCAGCGCCTGCGCCAGCGGCATGCGCCCCTGCGTCAGCCGCGCGTAGGCCCGGTCCGGCGATGCGTCCGCGCGCAGCGGATCCTCGCCCAGCCGCGCACGCAACGTGGCCTCGGCCTCCGGCGTGAGCAGCTCGCAGGCGGACGGCCCCGACAGGTGCAGCGACGCGGCGGCCGAGGTGAGCCGCAGCCGGCACGCCGCCGAAGGAACCGGCGCCTGGCTCCGGAAGTGACGGATCCGCCCGAAGAGCCCCAGGTGGATGTGCAGCCGCACGTCCCCTTCGAAGACGTGGAACAGGTGCTTGCCGTGCGCGTCCACGCCCATGAGCGTGCGACCGGACAACACGCGGGCCACCTCCGGACGCCCCTGGGGCGAGTCGGCCGTGAAGTGGCGCCCCACCAGCCAGCGACGGTGGACCCGGGCGACCCGGTGGATGCTGTGACCTTCGGGCATCCTCCTGGGTAATCCCGGCCTCTCCTCCTCGCCGTGGAGCGCCCCTCGTTCACTGGACGACCGGGCGACCGCGACGTTTTGCCGCCGACGGCATCTGCGTTGGGAACCGGGCCGTTACGCCTCCGGGGGCTGGAAAAAAGCCAATCCGGCCCTGTTCAGTTGTTCCCGAACCGGAAACAAAGAAAACGCTCCCCCGGCACGCTATCCTGACGCAACGCCCCATGGACGATCCGAACGCCCGACTGGTTGCCACCCTGCTGGAGGCGCGACAGCGCCACTGCTTCCCCCCGGACGTGCGCAAGGCGGCGCCGGAGTTCGTCGCGCAGGTGTTGGGGTTGCTCTTCCCGCACTTCGCGGAGCGGCTGGAGTGCAACGCCGCGGCGGTGCGCCGGGACGTCACCGCCGTGGAGGCGAGCCTCCAGCGCATCCAGGGGCTGCTCGCGCCGCACTACCCGCGCACGGACGCCAGCCTGTCCATGCACTTCATGGCGGGGCTGCCGGACATCTACGACTGGCTCCAGCAGGACGCGAACGCCATCTTCGAAGCGGACCCCGCCGCGCGCAGCGTGGACGAGGTGGTGCTCACCTACCCGGGCTTCTACGCCATCGCCATCTACCGCGTGGCGCACGCGCTGCACCAGTTGGGCTTCCCGCTGCTGCCGCGCCTGCTCACCGAGTACGCCCACCAGCGCACCGGCGTGGACATCCACCCGGGGGCCACCATCGGGCGCCGGTTCGTCATCGACCACGGCACGGGCGTCGTCATCGGTGAGACGACGACGATTGGCGACAACGTGAAGCTCTACCAGGGCGTCACGCTGGGCGCGCTGATGGTGGAGAAGGCCCTGGCGGACAAGAAGCGCCACCCCACCCTGGAGGACGACGTGGTGGTGTACGCGAACGCCACCATCCTCGGAGGCACGACGGTGGTGGGCCGGGGCAGCATCATCGCCGGCAACGCGTGGCTCACGCAGAGCGTGCCGCCCCAGTCCGTCGTCACCCGCCGCAGCGAGGTGCGCGCGCGCCACTGTATCCCTCGCGCGTCACGGTGCACCTGAAGCTGGAGCGCGCCAATCCGGGCGGCAGCATCAAGGACCGCATCGGTCTGGCGATGATTGAAGACGCGGAGAAGAAGGGCCTGCTCAAGGAGGGCAGCGTCATCATCGAGCCCACCAGCGGCAACACCGGCATCGGCCTCGCGATGGTGGCCGCGGTGAAGGGCTACAAGCTCATCCTGGTGATGCCGGAGTCCATGAGCATCGAGCGCCGCCGCGTGCTGGCCGCCTACGGCGCCACCTTTGATTTGACGGAGCGGGCCAAGGGCATGAAGGGCGCCATCGCGCGCGCCGAGGAGCTCGTCAAGCAGACGCCCAACGCGTGGATGCCGCAGCAGTTCGAGAACGCGTCCAACATCGAGATCCACAAGCGCACCACCGCGCAGGAGATCCTCAACGACTTCCCGGACGGGCTGGACTACCTCATCACGGGCGTGGGCACCGGCGGCCACATCACCGCGTGCGCGGAGGTGCTCAAGGCGAAGTGGCCCAAGCTGAAGGTGTTCGCGGTGGAGCCCGCCAAGTCCCCTGTCATCAGCGGAGGCCAGCCGGGCCCCCACCCCATCCAGGGCATCGGCGCGGGCTTCATCCCCAAGAACCTGCACGTGGACGCCATCGACGGCACCATCCAGGTGGATGAGAAGGACGCCTTCGAGTTCGCCCGCCGCTCCGCGCGCGAGGAGGGCATCTTCGTGGGCGTGTCCTCCGGCGCCTCGCTGTCCGCGGTGAACCAGAAGCTCGCGGAGATGCCGGACGGCAGCCGCGTGCTGGCCTTCTGCTACGACACGGGCGAGCGCTACCTCTCCGTGGAGAACCTCTTCCCGGCGCAGTAGTCCGCGCCGGGTGAAGGTCCGGGTGCGGGCGATCCCAAGGCCTCACCCGGGCCGGTACGCGCGGACCAGCTCCACCAACCGATCCATCTCCTCGGGCGTGTTGTAGAAGTGCGGCGACAGGCGGATGCGTCCGCGCCGCACGGAGTGGGCCACGGTGCGCTCGGACAGGTACGCGCTCAACGCTCGCACCCCGACGTCCGGCGGCAGGAAGGTGAGGATGCCCGCGCGGTCCTCCGGAGCGGGCCCCACGTCACAGCCCAGCCCCCGGAGCCCCGAGTCCAGGCGGGCCACGAGTTCGCCGATCCGCGCGCCGATGGCGTCGGGCCCCACCTCCAGCAGCAGTTCCAGCGCGGCGCCCATGGCGTAGATGCCGGGGTACGCGGCGCTGCCCTCCTCGAACTTCGCGGCGTCCGGCCGCAGCTCGAAGTGGGAGCGGTTGAAGTTCCACGCGTCGGTGGTGCTCCTCCAGCCGACCAGCGCGGGTCGCACGCGCGGGAGCACCTCCTTCGCCACGTACAGGAACCCGATGCCGGAGATGCCCAGCATCCACTTGTGGCTGTCCGCGCTGAGGAAGTGGATGCGGCTCTTCTTCACGTCCACCGGGATGCAGCCGACGCTCTGGATGCCGTCCACGCACAGCAGCACGCCCGCGCGTTCGCACAGCAGGCCCAGCGCCTCCAGGTCCGTGCGGTGCCCGGTGGCGAACTGCACGGACGACACGGCCACCAGCTTCGTGCGCGGGGTGAGCACCGCCGCCACGGCCTCCGGCGTCACGCCCCCGTTCGGCGTGGCGATTTCGCGGACCTCCACGCCGCGGTCCTTCAGGTGCAGCCAGGGGTAGACGTTGGAGGGGTATTCGAGGCTCGTGGCGACGGCGACCTCGTCCCCGGGCTTCCAGTCCAATCCTTCGGCCACCAGGCCCAGTCCGTGGCTGGTGTTGCGCACGAAGGCCACCTCTTGCGGCGAGGCCCCGATGATGCGCGCGGCGAGTCCCCGCACGTGCTCGCTGTGGGACTCCCAGCCGCGCTCGTGGAGGATGCCGTGGTGGACCAGGTCGTCCATCCACCCCTTCACCGCGGAGGCCGCGCGCAGGCTGGTGGGCGCGACGCCCGCGTGGTTGAGGTAGAGCTGCTCGTCGAGGACGGGGAACTCGGCGCGGTAGGACTCGAAGCGGGTGCTCATGGCCCTGGAGTGTAGCCACGCGCACCGCTTCGCGGCTCGGTCCCCGGAGGCGAGTGTGCACTCCGCGCGCGGTGGCGGCCCCCCCACGGTCCCGCGACCCCACCCTCAAGGACGACCGCGCGGCTACAGGACGACCAGCAGGCCCAGCGACGCGGTGGGGTACACCGTGCGCAGTCCCAGGTTGCCCGTGCTCACCTGGAGCGTGCGCACGTCGGTGAAGGTGAAGCCCGGACCCGCGCGCGCCGACAGGCCCACGCGCCCGTCGCCCGGCCGCCACATCACGCCCAGCGTCGGCTCCAGGAACGCCGTCGTCGTGTACTCCTTGGTGTCCGGCGACGTGACGGTGGCCCGCGCGATGAACTCCTCGTAGCCCACCGACATCCCCACGAACGGCCGCACCGTGCCGTCCGCCAGGAAGGCCAGCGTGTAGCGGCCATCCACGCCCACGCCGAAGTTCAGCTTCACGTCGCCGCCCTGCACGCCGGTGAAGCGGGCCTTCGCGCCCAACGACCGGTTCCAGCCGCCCGCGCGCCCCATCAGGCCGAACGCCAGACGCGCGTCCTTCGAAGACGCCACCTCCGCCCGCACGCCGTACAGCGAACCGTCCAGCGCGGGTGGCTGCAACTCCAGCAGGAACGCCCCGCGCCGCTGCTGCTCCTGGCCCGTCGACGAGCGGCCCACGTCCTGCGCCAGCGCCGGCACCGACAGCAACGACACCCCCACCGCCACCGCCGCCTTCACCCACCGCATCGACCGCCTGGACTCGACTCGCATGGACCGTCTCCTTCGGTTTAGCCGCACGACTAATTTAGTTACACGACTAACTAAGACCGGCGACGCGGGATGTCAAGCCGCCGGCCGTTCGTCCGCGCTTGCGGGGTGGGAGGCCCTGCCCTATGGATTTGGGATGCCTCCCAACCGTCGCGGCAAGAAGGCCCAGCCTCCCGAAGCGGAGCCCGATGCCCGGGCCCGCCTCATCACCGCGGGCCGCCGCGTCCTGGCGGAGCGGGGCTACGACGCCACGACGGTGAAGGAGGTGGCGAAGGAAGCCGGGGTGAACCAGGGACTGGTGCACTACTACTTCGGCAGCAAGGACGCGCTCTTGCTGGCCGTCACGCAGGAGGCCAGCCAGCAGTACATGACGGAGCTTCAGCGGCTGCGCGCGCAGACCCCGGTGGAGGCGCTGGCGGAGACCGCGTTCGCCTGGGGCGAGAAGCTGGCGACGGACGCGCCCGACAGCTGCCGGCTGCGCTACGAGCTGTTCGCGCTGGGCCTGCGAAACCGGGAGCTGACGCCCGCCGTCGCGGAGCTGCTGCGCCAGGGGGACACGGAGATCGCCCGCACCGTGGCGCACTATCGCGTTGGACGCGAGACGGCCCCCGCCGCCGAGGACTCGCACTACGCCATCATCATCAAGGCGTGCGTGGATGGGCTCGCGCTGCACCACCAGCTCGACAAGACCTTCGACCCGCTGCCGGTGTACGCGCTCCTGCGCCGCATCATCCTCGCGAGCATCGAACCATCGGCGGCGCCCCGTCCGCCCGCGCGCAAGCCCCGGGCACAGGGGCGGCGTGGCACGCCGTCACCGAGTGCGCGCCGGACTCCGCGGACGCCCCGCCGCTGAGCGCCGCTTCCCGGCGGTTCGCATCGCCGCCCTGATCAGCGCGCACCCACCGACGGTGAGCGCCGCTTCCTGGCGGGCCTCACCACCTCACCGCTCAGCGCGAGCAGCTCCGCGCGCAGCCAGCGGCTCTTCGGGTCATCGTCCACCTGCCGGTGCCAGTACAGGTGCAGGTCCACGGGCGGCAGCGCCAGCGGCACGGAAAGCAGGTGGTTGCCGAGCCCCACGTTGAGCGCCTCCGCGTGGCGCCGGGGCATGGTGAGCAGCAGGTCCGAACCGGCGACGATGCGGCAGGCGGCCTCGTAGTGCTGGCAGCGCACGGCCACGTCGCGCTGGTGGCCCAGGCGGCCCAGCACCAGGTCCTCGAAGGGCAGGCCCGTCCGCCGGGAGGACACGGCGACGTGGCGCGCGGACAGGTACACGGTCGGGGACAGCTTGCGGCGCCGGGCCGCCACCACGCACAGCTCGTCCCGCAGGAGCACCGCGTGCCGCAGGTCCGGACCGGTGGGCTGCGCCACGTCGATGGCCAGGTCCAACCGCCCCGACGCGAGGTCCCTCTCCAGCCGCGTGCGCTCCAACCGCACGCTGGTGACGCGGGCCTCGGGGGCCCGTCCGCGCAGGCGCTCCACCCACGCGGGCAGCAGCGACGGCTCCAGCACGTCGTTCATCGCCAGGGCCACGTGGAGCACGTCGCGCGCGGGCTCGAAGTGCCGGGTGCGGTGCACCGCCTGCTGGAGGAGCGCGAGCGCATCCTGGATGCCAGGGGCCAGTCGCTCGGCCAGCGCCGTGGGCGCGACACCCCTGCCCTCCCGGACGAAGAGCGGCTCTCCCAACTGTTCGCGCAGGCGGGCCAGCGCGTGGCTCACGGCGGAGGGGCTGATGAACAACACCTCCGCGGCGCGCGCCAGGTTGCGCTCGCGCAGCACCACGTCGAACACGCGGAAGAGGTTGAGGTCCAGCGCCGGGCGGACCCCTGAATCCTGAACAGGGTTCATGAGGACACATGACCAACATTCAGTGGCTTCATCAACCCGGCGGGGCGCAGGATGCCCCACATGGACTTCCAGCCCTCCGCCAGGACGACCGAATACCTGGAGCGCGTGAAGCGCTTCATGCGCGAACACATCGAGCCAGCGGAGGGCGCCTACATGCAGGCCCTGCACGCGATGGAGGCCGGCGGGGACTGGCGCCAGTGGAAGGTGCCGCCCGTGATGGTGGAGCTCAAGGCCCGCGCCAGGGCCGAAGGGCTGTGGAACCTCTTCCTCCCGGACGCGAAGCTGGGCGCGGGGCTGAGCACGCTGGAGTACGCGCTGCTCGCGGAGCAGACGGGCCGCAGCCTGATGGCGCCGGAGGTCTTCAATTGCAGCGCTCCGGACACCGGCAACATGGAGGTGCTCTGGCGCTACGGCTCCCCCGAACAGCAGGAGCAGTGGCTCAAGCCGCTGCTCGCGGGCGACATCCGCTCCGTGTTCTGCATGACCGAGCCGGACGCCGCGTCGTCGGACGCCACCAACATGCAGGCCACCGCCGCGCTGGATGGCGACGACGTGGTGCTCAACGGCAAGAAGTGGTGGTCCAGCGGCCTGGGACACCCCAACGCGAAGGTGGCCATCTTCATGGGCCGCACGCCGGAGACGGGCGCGGACCGCCACCACCAGCACTCCATGGTGCTCGTTCCCCTGGATGCGCCGGGCGTGGAGATCGTCCGCATGCTGCCGGTGTACGGCGACCATGACGCCCCGCACGGCCACGGCGAGGTGCACTTCCACGACGTGCGGCTGCCGAAGTCCGCCCTCATCTCCGGGCCGGGCATGGGCTTTGAAATCGCGCAGGGTCGCCTGGGCCCGGGCCGCATCCACCACTGCATGCGCTGCATTGGCGCGGCGGAGCGGGCGCTGGAGTTGATGGTCGACCGGGGCATGGGCCGCAGCGCGTTCGGCAAGCCGCTGCTCAACCTGGGCGGCAACCGCGAGCGCGTGGCGGAGGCGCGCATCGCCATCGACCAGGCCCGCCTGCTCACGCTGTACGCGGCGTGGAAGCTGGACGAAGTGGGCGCGATGGGGGCGATGACGGAGATTTCGGCCATCAAGGTCGTGGCGCCCAACGTGCTCCAGAAGGTGGTGGACGACGCCATCCAACTGCACGGCGGCGCGGGTGTGTCGCGCGACACGCCGCTGGCGGGCTTCTTCGCCCAGGCGCGCAGCCTGCGCATCGCGGACGGCCCGGATGAAGTGCACAAGGGCGTCATCACCCGCATCGAGCTCGCGAAGCGCGGCTTCTCCCGGGGGAGCTGATCATGGCGTCCTCCGTTCCCCTGGACGAAGGCAAGGCCGTGCGCTCCGGCGAGGCGCTGGACGTGCCCGCCGTGGACGCGTGGCTCAAGGCCCAGGTGCCCTCGCTCGTGGGCACGCCGGAGGTCACCCAGTACACGGGCGGCGCGTCCAACTGGACCTACCGCCTGAAGTACGAGAACCGCGACCTCATCCTGCGCAGGCCGCCGTCCGGCACCAAGGCGAAGTCCGCGCACGACATGTCGCGCGAGTACACGGTGCAGCAGGCGCTCAAGCCCGCGTACCCGGTGGTGCCCACGATGGTGGGGCTGTGCCAGGACCCGGCCGTGCTGGGCGCGGAGTTCTACGTGATGGAGCGCATCCCCGGCCTCATCCCGCGCAAGCACCTGCCCCGGGGCCTGAACCTGGACAAGGCCCAGACGCGCCAGTTGTGCCTCAACGTCATCGACAAGCTCATCGCGCTGCACGGCGTGGATGCTCAGGCCGCGGGGCTCACGTCGCTGGGCAAGGGACCGGGCTATCCGCAGCGACAGATTGCCGGCTGGTCCGACCGCTACGAGAAGGCGCGCACCTGGAACGTGCCCCGGATGAAGTACGTGCGCGACTGGCTGGCGGCGAACGTGCCGCAGGACATCGCCACGTGCGTCATCCACAACGACTGGCGCTTCGACAACGTGGTGCTCAGCCCGGAGAACCCCACGGAGGTCATCGGGGTGCTGGACTGGGAGATGGCCACGCTGGGCGACCCGCTGATGGACCTGGGCAACACACTGGCCTACTGGGTCCACGCGGATGACAACCTGTTCCTGCGCACCACACGCCGGCAGCCCACCGACCTGCCCGGCATGCTGCGGCGCGAGGAGGTGGTGGCGTACTACCTGGAGAGGACCGGCCTGAAGCCCGCCAACTGGACCTTCTACGAGGTCTACGGCGTGTTCCGGCTCGCGGTCATCGTCCAGCAGATCTACTACCGCTATCACCACAAGCAGACGCGCAACCCGGCGTTCAAGAACTACTGGCTCATCGCGAACTACCTCGCGTTCCGCTGCCGGCAGCTCATCAAGAAGGCGGGGGGCTGATGGGCGTCGTCTATCTGATCCGCCATGGCCAGGCGTCCTTCGGCGCGGCGGACTACGACAAGCTGTCGGACGTGGGCCAGGAGCAGGCGCGCGTGCTGGGGACGGCCCTGCGCTCGCGGCGGCTGAACGTGGACGCGGTGGTCACGGGCACGATGCTGCGCCACCGCGAGACCGCGGACGGGTGCCTCCAGATGTTCGGACAGCCGCTGGAGCCCCGGCGCGTGGCGGGCTTCAACGAGTTCGACCACGAGGAGGTCGTGGAGCGCCACACGCCGCGCTACGCGGACCGCGCGGTGCTGCGCGAGGAGATGGTCGCCGCGAAGGATCCGCGCCGCGCCTACCAGGAGCTGTTCACCCAGTCCGTCGCGCGCTGGGTCGCGGGAGGGCATGACGGCGAGTACAAGGAGTCCTGGTCCGCCTTCAAGGTGCGCTGCCTGGAGGCGATGGACGCGCTCATCGCCTCGCTGGGGGCGTCGAAGACGGCGCTGGTGTTCACCTCCGGCGGTCCCATCACCGCCATCAGCCAGGACCTGCTGGGCATCCCGGACGCCCATGCGTTCCGGACGAACTGGACGCTCGCCAACTGTGGAATCACCAAGGTGATCTACAGCGAGCGGGGCCGCTACCTGTCCACCCTCAACGAGCACGGCCACTTCGAGGGCGCGCACCGGGCGCTCATCACCTACCGCTGACGGGCGGGGCTCGCGTAGCGTGGGCCCATGACGCGGTGCCTGCTCAACATCGACCTGGGGGAGCTGCCCGGGGAGGACGAACAGTTCTACGCGCTCGCCCACCTGGTGAACATCGCCTGCGGCGGGCACGCGGGCGATGCGGACTCCATGCGGCGGGCCCTGGAGCTGTGCGAGCGCCATGGCACCCTGGCGGGCGCGCATCCGTCCTTCGTGGACCGCGAGGGCTTCGGGCGCAAGGCCCTGGACGTGGCGCCGGAGGTGCTGCGCGCGCAGGTGGCGGAGCAGTGCGGGCGGTTGGTCGCGCTGGCCCGAGGGCTCGGGGTTCCAGTGCGGCATGCGAAGCCCCATGGCGCGCTGTACCACTCGGCCAACAAGTCCCCTGGGCTCGCACGGGCGGTGGTGGACGGCGTGGTGGAGGCGCTGGGAACGGACGTCACGTTCGTGGGTCCAGGCGCGGGCGCGTTGAGGGATGCGGCCCGGGCGGCGGGGCTTGGCTATGCGCGGGAGGGCTTCGCGGACCGGGGCACGCTTCCGGATGGTTCACTGATTCCACGCGGGCAACCCGGAGCGGTGCTGACGGACGTGGCGCGGGCCCGGGAGAACACGGTGCGGCTGGCCACCGGCGGCACGGTGGACACGCTGTGCGTGCACGGGGACACGCCAGGGGCGGTGGCGCTGGCCCGCGAGGTGCGCGCCATGCTGGACGCGCTGGAGCGTCCTCCGGAGCTTCTGGGGGACAGCGCGCTGCGGCTGGTGCTGCCGGATGCGGTGGACCGGCGACAGGCGCGCGAGGCCCTGTGCGCGCTGCCAGGGGTGCTCGACGCGGTCATCACCGAGTCCCATGCCTGCGTGTATTTCGATCCGGCGACTCCGCCCGAGGATCCCGCGCTCGTGCTGACGCGGCTTCGCGTGATGCCCGTGACTCCGGTGGAGCGGCCCCTGCTGCGGATCCGCGTGCGCTACGACGGCGAGGACCTGCCGAAGGTGGCCGCGCACGCGGGCCTGTCGGTGGAGGAGGTGGTGCGCCGTCACACGGCCCGCGAGTACACGGTGCGCTGCGTGGGGTTCCTGCCGGGCTTCGCGTACCTGGGGGATGTGGATGCGGGCATCGCCTGTCCCCGGCTGGCCACGCCGCGCACGCGGGTGCCGGCGCTCGCGGTGGGCATCGCCGGGGAGCGCACGGGCGTGTATCCCTTCGCCTCGCCGGGAGGATGGAACCTGGTGGGCACGGCGCTGGACTTCACCGCGTTCGACCCGAAGCACGGCGCGGTGATGCAACTGGGTGACCGCGTGCGCTTCGAACGGGAGGACGCGTGACGGCCTCCATGGAAGTCATCGGCCTGGGTGCGCCCGTGATGGTGCAGGACGGCGGCCGAGCGGGACACATGCACCACGGTGTCCCTCCGGGCGGCGCATGGGTTCCGGAGCTGCTCGTCGCCGCGAACCGCGCGGTGGGCAATGCCTGGAGCGCGGCGGCGCTGGAGGCCCATGGACGCCTGGAGCTTCGTGCACGGGGACGGGACGTGCGTGTGTCCGTGGATGGAGAAGCCGCGCGGCTCCTCGTGGACGGCGACACGCTCACGGTGCCCGCGCCCACCCGGTATGCCGTGCGCTACGTCGCCGTGGACGGAGCCTTCGCGGTCCCCGAGGTCCTGGGCGGGCACGGCACATTGAGCGTGGCCCGATTGGGAGGCTGGGAGGGCCGCCCGCTGCGCAAGGGGGACCGACTCCCCTTGGGCCCACCGGTCCTGTCGGCGGTCTCCGCGCACGGGCGTTCCGAGGCGGACCTCCAGCGACTCGCGGAGGCCCTGGACCCCACCGCTCCCGTGCGGGTGCTGCCAGGCCCGGACGCCGCTCGCTTCGGCGACGCGGCCATGGCGGTGCTCCTGGGCAGCACCTTCACCGTGTCCCCCTCCAGCGACCGCGTGGGACAGCGGCTGGACGGACCGCCCGTTCCCCACGGCGACGAAGGCACGGGCACCTCGCGGCCCATGGTGCGCGGCGCCCTCCAGGTCACCCTGTCGGGAACACCCATCGTGCTGGGTCCGGACCATCCGACCACCGGGGGCTACCCGCTCATCGCTGTCGTCATCCGCGCGGACTGGGGCCGCCTGGGTGCCCGCCGGGCCGGGGCCCCCGTGCACTTCCAGGCAGTTTCCGTCGAGGAGGCCCGGACAGCCTGGGGCCTTCGCCCGCCCTGAACGCAACTTCGGGCGATTCCGGGGGATACTGGAAGCATGGCTCCCCCGAAGATCGCGCCCCGAATCCCGTCCACGCCCCGACCGTCCGAGCCGGCGGTCCCGCAGCGTGAGCGCAACACGGTGAAGCCCGGGCAGGGCCATCCGACCACCTCACGCTTCGACACCACCCCGTCCGCCAGGACGCCCGTGACGCTGTCCACGCCCGCGGGCGCGGTGGCGCAGGGCAACCGTCCCGCGCCCGGCAGCTTCCCAAGTCCCGGGGACGTGCGGACCATCGCCGCGATGAAGGACCCGGTGGCCCGCAACCTGGCCATCACCCAGGGCTACCACGACCTGTCCAACGCGATGGGTTCGCTGCTGGGCGAGGAGAACACCAACTGGTCCACCATCGCCTCCTGGGCCTCCAAGCAGGCCGGGGTGAGCATCCGCCAGGAGGACATGCCCAAGGTGTTCGTGGACGCGCTCAAGGGCGGCGGCATCCTGGGCGGCGCGCTGAGCAAGGCGGACGACCTGCTGCGCAAGCTGGGCCTCCCCGCGCTCCCCCTGGGTGACATCGCGAAGGCCGGCACCGATGCGCTCAACGCCACCAGCCAGGCCGTCGCGGGCGGCAACCACTTCGTCTTCAACGACGTGGGGTTCGAGTTCGCCCGCTTCGTGGAGGCCTTCCAGGGCGACACGCGCTACGACGCGGCCAAGGTGGAGCGCTTCGCCGCCAGCATCCCCGCGGACAAGCCCCTGCTGCGCGAGGCGTTCAGTCACTACGCCGAGGCCATGTTCGAGAAGGATCCGAACAAGAAGGCGGAGCTGGTGCTGCTGGGCAACTGCCAGGTGGGGCTGCACGAGCAGACCCAGCTCCAGCCCTACATCGAGGGCGCGCTCAACGCGCCGGTGAAGGACGTCTTCCGCAGTATCCTGAAGCAGTCCGTCGAAGCGGGCGCCAACGCCCTGCCCTTCCCCGCGAACCTCGCCGCGAAGGCCGCCATCAAGGCGGGCGTGGTGGACGCGGCCCTGAACCCGCTGGTGGATCAACTGGCGACGGTGTTCCGCGCCGCCGTCACCGAGAACATGATGCGGCTCACGCTGCCCGGTGGCGCGCTGAAGCTGGGCAACGACCTGCCTCCGCCCAAGGGCATGGAGGACGTGCTCTTCCCGCCGCACCTGCGCACGATTGAGAACCCCGAGCTGCGCGCGCTGCTGGGACAACTGGACCGGACGCCCGACAGCCTCCACGGCACCGCCGCGAGGGACTGGAGCAAGCTGGACCAGCGCATGAACTTCGTCGTGGACCTCATGCGCTCGCGCCAGGCGGATTCGCAGTTGTTCGGTTCGCCCCTGGGCAAGCAGGGCCACTACCCGGTGCCCACTCCGTCCCGCCCGGTCACACCCTCGGTGTCGTAGGCCCGGGTCGTACCCCGCTGACGGGTCGTCTCTTTTGAATGCGTGGCGCCCTGCTCCGTCCATCAGGGCACTGACGCACTTGAAGGAGACTCCCCATGGCGAAGTGGCTGCTGGCAACGATGGCGCTGTCCCTCCCGGCCCTGGCCCACGCTGACGACTTCCGCAGGCCCACCGAGAAGATGCAGGACCGGCAGGAGCTGCGGCAGGACCGGCGCGAGACCCAGGATGATCACCAGGACCTGCGACAGGTGGAGTCGCTGCTCTCCCGGTACGACTCAGCCCGCGGCCGCAACGCGCGGCGCGACCTGTTGCAGGTGGAGCAGGACCTGCGCGGCTATGTGGCGGCGGAGCTGAACGAATCCCACCGCGAGCTGGCGCAGGACCAGCGCGAGGTGCGCTCCAGCACCCGCGAGGTGCGCTACGACGGCCACCGCTCCGACGACCGCAAGGACCGCCGCGACGACATCCGCGACGCCCGCCAGGAGTCCCGCTCCCTGCAGCGGACGCGCAGCATCTCCCAGGAGCTGAACGCGCTCTATGGCCGCATGGACAGCGGCAGCGTGATGCGCAAGCGGATGCTGCTGGCGGACCTGGTGCAGTTGGCCCGCTCCGAGCAGTCGCAGAACCGCGAAGAGGTGCGCGAGGACCGCCGCGAGTCCCGCGAGGACGGCCGCAGGTACTGAAAGCCCGCGACGCACCCGGGCCGGGCCGGAAATCCTCCGGCCTGACCTGAACGTCCCGCCTCTTACGCCTCCTCGGCCGTGAACCCCTCCAGCCGGGCGATGCCCAGCTTCTTCATCCGGCTCTGGAGCGTGGACGGCTTGAGCCCCAGGAGCGCCGCCGCGCCGCCGTCGCCGTAGACGCGGCCCCGCGTCAGCGTCAGCACCCGCAGGATGTGCTCGCGCTGCACCGCCGCGAGCGTCGCCACCGGCGTCCCGGAAGGCTGCGCCGCCGGCGCCTCCACGGAAGCCACGTGCGCTACGGCGGCGGGTCCCACCGGCAGATCGAACGCATTCGCCGACAGCTCCTGCCCCTGCGTCAGGATGGTGGCGCGCTCCAACGCATTCGCCAGCTCGCGCAGGTTGCCCGGCCAGTCGTACGCCCCCAGCCGCGCCAGCCCCGAGGCCGTCACCCGCATCCCGCGCCGGCCGATGCGCCGCGCCTGCTCCTCCAACAGGAACACCGTGAGCTGCGGCAGGTCCTCGCGCCGCTCACGCAACGGCGGCAGGCGCAGCGGGAACACGCTCAAGCGATAGAACAGGTCCTCGCGGAAGCGCTTCTGGGCAATCGCCTGGTGCAGGTCCACGTGCGTGGCCGCCAGGATGCGCACGTCGGCCTTCACCGTCTTGTCGCTGCCCACCGGCTCGAACGCCTTCTCCTGGAGCGCGCGCAACAGCTTCGCCTGCAGCTCCACCGGCAGCTCGCCAATCTCATCCAGCAGCAGCGTGCCCCCGTTCGCCATCTGGAAGCGGCCCGCACGGTCGCGGTTCGCCCCGGTGAAGGCCCCCTTCACGTGGCCGAACAGCTCGCTCTCCAAGAGGCCCGCCGGAATCGCCGCGCAGTTGAGCGACACGAACGGCTGATCCCTTCGCGAACTCCAGCGGTGGATGGCCCGCGCCAGCCGCTCCTTGCCCGTGCCCGTCTCGCCCATGATGAGCACGGGCGTGTCCGTCTCCGCCACCTGCCGCGCCCGCCGTGACAGGTCCCGCATCACCGGGCTCAGCGACGTCTCCAGGATGCCTTCCGAGTCCGCGCCCAGCTGCGACTCCAACAACGTCGCGCGCTCGTGGTCCCGGCGGTGCAGCCGCTCCACCACCACCCGCTGCTCGGCGCCCTGGAGCGCTGTCGCCAGCATCTGCCCGTACACCTCCACCAGGTCCACCACCGGCTGCGCGTACGCGACGCACTCCGCCCTATCCAACGTCAGCACGCCGTAGCAGCGCTCCCCCGCGCACAGCGGCACCACCATGCACGAGTGCCCTGCGGGCAGGTCCAGCACCCCGTCGAACGGGTCTCCATCCCCGTGCGCGTGGTCCTCCTCCGTGAACGCCCGCGCGCGTCGCGTCTCCAGCGCCTGCCTGAGCGACGGGAAGTCCGACAGCTGCAAGGAGTGCTTGCGCACCGCCTGGTTCGCCAGCGGGCCGCGCGCCGCCACCGCCTCCAGCTTTCCCTCCTTCAGGAGGAAGAGCGTGGCCAGGTCGAACGGGACCACCCGGGTCAGCCAGTCCAGTCCCCGACGAAGAAGCTCGCCCACCCCCTCTTCGGTGGTTGCCAGCTCGACCAGCTCCCGAGCATCCTGCGTCACTTCCGGGTGGCGCCCCATCAGTTCATCCGGCATGTGTTACCGATAATAGCGTCCCACCGAAATTGCAGTGGCGACAGGCACCGGGATTTCGTTATTCACCTCCCCGGCAGCACCGCCCCGCCGGTGCCGATTCGAGGGTCAGATGCAAAGCCCTGGAATCACAGCAGTTGAAGGACTGGCACGGCAGCTGCTTTACCCCGTAGCAACCACAACCTCTGGGGTGGACCACGATGGCCCGCCCCCCATCCCAAGGAGTCGAATCCATGCTGACCGTCGGCGACAAGCTTCCGAACTTCAAGCTGAAGGGCACCGTGAGCCTGGAGAAGGGCAAGGAGTTCCAGGACATCACGAACGAGACCTACAAGGGCAAGTGGCTCATCCTGTTCGCGTGGCCGAAGGACTTCACGTTCATCTGCCCCACGGAGATCGCGGAGTTCGGCAAGCGCAACAAGGACTTCAACGACCGTGACGCGCAGGTGCTGGGCCTGAGCACGGACAACGAGTTCGTGCACCACGCGTGGCGCACGCACCACCCGGACCTGAAGAACCTGCCCTTCCCCATGCTGGCGGACGTGAAGCGCGAGCTGTCCGCCGCGCTGGGCATCCTGCACAAGGAAGAGGGCGTGGCCCTGCGCGCCACGTTCATCGTGGACCCCGAGGGCATCATCCGCCACGTGTCCGCGAACGACCTGTCCGTGGGCCGCAACGTGGGCGAGTACGTGCGCACGCTGGACGCCTTCCAGACGGACGAGCTGTGCCCGTGCAACTGGCAGAAGGGTGAGGAGACCCTCACCTCGAAGCTGCAGAAGGCGGGGTAACCCACCATGGCCTCGCTCGAAGTCGTCCGCAGCGAACTCGCGGACGCCCACAAGGACACCCGCCTCAACCTCTCCGCCGTCCTGGAGAGCACGACCCTCACCCCGGAGCAGCGTTGGGGTACGGCCGTGGCATGCGCCTATGCCGCTCGGAATGAGCGGCTGAAGGAAGCCATGCTGAACGAGGCGAAGCAGGCGCTGGGTGAGAAGTCCGGGCCGGTCATCGAGGACGCGCGTGCGGCGGCCTCGCTGATGGCGATGAACAACGTCTTCTACCGCTTCCGCCACATGATCGGGAAGGAGTCGTACTCGACCAAGCGGGCGGGGCTGCGGATGAACCGGCTCGCGCAGGTGCTGACGAACAAGGTGGACTTCGAGCTGGTCTGCCTCGCGGTCAGCGCCATCAACGGCTGCGAGATGTGCATCCAGTCCCACGAGAAGGTCGTGCTGGAGGGCGGCCTCACCGAGGAGCACGTGCACGACGCGGTTCGCATCGCCAGCGTCATCCACGCGGCGGCGGTGGGCCTGGAGTCCTAAAAGGCCCGCGGCTCGCTGTTTGAAATGAAGTTCCTGGCGCCCTCCGGTGGAGACACCGGGGGGCGCTTTCTTTCACCCCTCTCTTCGAAAGGAACGTGTCCCTCATGGCCCTCTACAAGAGCCCGAGTCCCCTCTCCGAGCAGGCCCGCACCGCCATCGCCGCCACCCTCAACGCGCGGCTGTCGGACGGGTTGGACCTGCACTCGCAGATCAAGGTGGCCCACTGGAACATCAAGGGCCCGCAGTTCGCCGCCCTGCACCCGCTGTTCGAGACCTTCGCGGTGAGCCTGGCCAACCACAACGACTCCATCGCGGAGCGCGCGGTGACGCTGGGCGGCCGGGCGTACGGCACCAGCCGCCACGTGGGCACGCACAGCCGCCTGCCCGAGTACCCGCAGGAGACCTCGCGCGACCTGGAGCACGTGAAGCTCCTGGCCGAGCGCATCGAGGTGTACCTGGCCGGCCTGCGCGACAGCCGCAAGCAGGTGGAGGGGCACCAGGACACGGACACCGTGGACCTGTTCACCGGCATCATCACCGAGTTCGAGAAGCACGCCTGGTTCCTGCGCGCGTCACTGGAAGGCTGAAAGGCTGCACCGGAGCGGGGGGCGCGCTAGCGTGCCCCCCGTGAGCGAAAGCATCCCCCTGCATGCCTTCCGCACCGTGCCGCGCACGGGCGTCATCTTCGTCACCGCCGAGGCCACGCGCCGAGGCTACCGTCCCGGCGACCCGGACTGGTGCAACCTGGGCCAGGGTCAGCCGGAGACGGGCGAGCTGCCCGGCGCCCCGCCCCGCGTGGGCCAGGTGACGGTGGACATGGCGGACCAGGAGTACGCCCCCGTCGCGGGCCTGTGGGAGGTGCGGGAGGCCATCGCCAGCCTCTACAACCGCCTCTACCGCAAGGGCCTGCCCAGCCAGTACAGCGCGGAGAACGTGTGCCTGTCCGGCGGTGGCCGCGCGGCCCTCACCCGCGCCGCGGCCAGCCTGGGCAGCGTGAACCTGGGCCACTTCCTGCCCGACTACACCGCCTACGAAGAGCTGCTGGACGTCTTCAAGGCGTTCACCGCCATCCCCATCCTGCTGGAGGGCGAGCGCGGCTACGCCTTCACGCACGACGACCTGCGCCGCGAGATTCAAGGGCGCGGCCTGTCCGCCCTGCTCTTCTCCAACCCGTGCAACCCCACCGGCAAGCTGGTGCAGGGCGACGAGCTGGCGCGGTGGGTGGGCGTCGCGCGCGAGCTGGAGTGCACGCTGCTCATCGACGAGTTCTATTCGCACTACATCTGGACGGGCCGTCCGGGCGTGCTGCCGGTGGAGAGCGCCGCGCGGTACGTGGAGGACGTGAACCGCGACCCGGTGGTGCTCTTCGACGGGCTCACCAAGAACTGGCGCTACCCGGGCTGGCGCATGACGTGGACGGTGGGGCCCCGGCAGGTCATCGACACGGTGTCGAGCGCGGGCAGCTTCCTGGACGGCGGCGGCAGCCGGCCCCTGCAGCGCGCGGCCATTCCGCTGCTCCAGGAGGACGCGGTGGTGGCGGAAACGCGCGCCATCCACGCCACCTTCCGCGAGAAGCGCGACAGGTTCCATTCGCGCCTGGAGCGGCTGGGCATCCGCACGGACCGGGCGCCGGACGGGACGTTCTACGTCTGGGGCAACCTGTCCGGGCTGCCCGCGCCGCTCAACGACGGCATGGCCTTCTTCCGCGCCGCGCTGGAGCACAAGGTCATCACCGTGCCCGGTGAGTTCTTCGACGTGAACCCGGGCAAGCGCCGCGCCCGGGCCTCGCGCTTCCGCAGCTACGTGCGCCTGTCCTTCGGCCCCTCGTGGGAGACGTTGGAGAAGGCGCTGCAACGGCTGGAAGCGCTGGTGCTCCAGCACACGCCCGCGACCTGAGGCACGGCGGGGCCGGCCCCGATCAGGACTCCGGGGTCGGCACGCTGCGGAACTCCGCCGTGGCCATCACGTGCACCTTCTTGCGGTGCGACAGGGGGAAGCCCAGCGACACGCGGCCCTTGAGGTAGTTGCTCCCGGAGGACATGGGCACCGAGGAGCCGTCGTCACCGGCGTTGTAGCCCCCGCGCCCGGTGGCGAAGAGGTGCGACTCCACCGTCCTCTCGGAGAAGCGGTGCAGCCCCGCGAGCTTCACGCCCAGCCCGGCGGCCACGCGGCGGGCCTTCTTCACCGATTCGCGGGCCAGTTCCTCCAGCCAGTCCTGGCGCAGCTCCAGCTCGCGCGAGTAGCCCCACTTGAGCTCGCGCAGCGTCGCCTGCTTCATGGTGCTGAAGGCCGCGAGCACGTCCCCCAGCCGCTCCACCTGCTCCAGCCGGATGCGCAGCAGGTACACCGCCGAGGACGAGCGGGTGAGCAGCCCCTCCGACATCTCCGCCTGCACCGACTGGAGGGTGAAGGCCGTGCGGGGCACGCCCAGCTCCTCCAGCGCGCGCACCAGCACCACCACCTCCCGCGCGTTGGTGAAGGCCGCGCTGCCGGTGAAGAAGGCCGACGCCTTCACCTCCACCACCGCGTCCACGTGGTCCGCTTCCAGTTCGTGGTCGTCGGACAGCTCCACGACGATGATTCCCGACTCGCTCTCGGCCTGCTCCGGCATGCGCCCCTCTTCGTCCAGTCCCCACGCGTTTGGAGGGACGGGAGTATAGGCTGCCCCCACGACCATGCGACGCATCCCGTCCCGGCTGTGGCTGTTGTGCGCCCTCTACTTCGTGCAGGGCCTGCCGTTCGGCTTCCAGGTGACGGCGCTGCCCGTCTACCTGCGCACGCGCGGTGTCTCGCTGGCCGCGCTGGGCTTCGCGGGCGCGCTGTCGCTGCCGTGGATGCTCAAGGCCCTGTGGGCTCCGCTGGTGGACCGCTACGGCTCCGCGCGCGTGGGCCGGCGCCGCTCGTGGATCTTGCCCATGCAGGCGGGCCTGGCCCTGGCCTGCACGGGCGCCGCCTTCGCAGCGAAGCAGGACTCGCTGCCGCTCTTGCTGGGCCTCATCCTCGTGATGAACCTCTTCGCCGCCACCCAGGACATCGCGGTGGACGGCTTCGCGGTGGACCTGCTGCGTCCGGAGGAGCTGGGCCTGGGCAACACCGCGCAGGTCGTGGGCTACAAGCTGGGCATGCTCACCGGCGGCGGGCTGCTGGTGTGGGCCAGCTCGCGCATCGGCTGGTCGGGCCTGTTCCTGGTCATGGCCGCGCTGTGCCTCATGGTCTTCACCGTCGTCCTCTTCGTGCGCGAGCCGCCCCCGCGCGAGCCGGAGGGCAGGGAGGCCCCGAAGCTGGACTGGCCCGCGCTCTTCGCCCGCCTC
Source organism: Myxococcaceae bacterium (assembly GCA_004173515.1). Lineage (GTDB taxonomy): Bacteria > Myxococcota > Myxococcia > Myxococcales > Myxococcaceae > Corallococcus. Next base: position 25,793 of record SECN01000047.1, read on the forward strand.
AAGGAGGCGCTCACGCTGCCGGGCACCGGGTGGCTCCTGCTCTTCATCGGCACGTACAAGCTGGGCGAGTCCATGTCCGACGTCCTCTACAAGCCCTTCCTGGTGGACTCCGGCTACACGCCCGCGCAGATCGGCCTGTGGGTGGGCACGTGGGGCACCGCCGCGTCGCTCATCGGCTCCACGTGTGGTGGCCTGCTCGCCGCGCGGCTGCCGCTGCTGGGCGCGGTGGCGCTCACCGGGACGCTGCGCCTGTTGCCCCTGGCCGGGCGGTGGCTGCTCACGCAGGTGGGCGTCAGCGACGCGGGCGTGCTGGGCGTCACCCTCACCGAGGAGTTCTTCGGCGGCGCGCTCACCACCGTGATGTTCGCCTTCATGATGTCGCGCACCGACCGCCGCATCGGCGCCACGCACTACACGCTGCTGGCCAGCGTGGAGGTCGCGGGCAAGGCCCCCGCCGGGCCGCTGGCGGGACTGCTCGCGGATCCGAAGTTCGGCGGCTGGGGCTATCCGAACGTGTTCCTGCTGGGCGTCGCGCTGTCCGCCGCGTTCCTCGCGCTGCTCGCGCCCCTGCGCCGGAGCACGACCGCGCCCGCGGCCCAGACCGTGCCGTGAAACTTTTCCGTCACGCGGGCCGTCTTCCATCACGAACGTGTCACGGGGCCGCGTGTCACCGGAACCTCACGCCGGGCCTGTCAGGGGTGCGTGGTACTTGCCACCGCGTCGTCTGAAGTTCCCCCCCGAACGCGGGCCCGTCCCATGGCCGCGAATGAAGAGGTTCCAATCCCATGATGACCCAGTCGATGAAGTCGCTGCTGGGCGGGCTCGTCCTGCTCACCGCGCCGACGGCGCTCGCCACGTCCACCACCAGCATCCCCGCCTTCGAGGCGAGCATCACCACCGCGCGCGGCACCACCAGCCCCGGCGGCACCACCGTCCTCCGCTCGGAGATCAAGACCGCGCTCAACGCGTTCATCAACGACACCGGCGGGGCGTCCGGCGTGGACAGCGCCGAGCGGGCCTACCTCACCACCCGCCTCAACGACACGCCGTTCCAGCAGTCGCTGACGGGCACCGCGGCGAAGTACTTCGCGGACTTCTACGAGCTGAACGACGCGAACCCGGTGGGCGCGCCCCTCTACCTGAGCCCCGTCGCCGGCACGGCCGCGTCGCTGTACGGCGCCACGGGCCCGCTGGCGGGCTCCTCGCGCATCCAGGAGGGCTACATCGCCAACGGGCAGGGCATCGCGAACCAGGCCACCCTGGGTGAAGCGTTCAGCTCCTACTTCGGTCCGCAGGCCAGCATCTTCGAGCCCATCACCGTGAAGGAGCTCATCGCGACGCTCAGCGCGGGCAACGGCTCCTGGACCCCGACGGTGGACGAGGTGGAGGGCGCGACGGCCTACATCACGGCGATCTCCCGCAACAGCAACCGCCTCTACATCACCGGCTGGAGCTGCCGGGGCTGCGGCGCGCCGGGCTACACGGCCGGCTACGTCATCGCCGCGGTGAGCACCGACCGCCGCTTCGTGCGGATGGTCTCCGTGATGACCGCCTCCGACTGATGTGACGCACCGCCGCAAAAGCACTCCGGGGGCCCGGCGTGCTCCCGGAGTCGCTTGCGCTCCTCGCCGCCCCTGTCGTTGATTCGCGCCACGGCCCGGGGGGCGGAGCACACGCTGCCGTCCGGGCTCCACGAGTCCCAGGAGGAAGCGACATGGCGGAGATGAAGACGTACGCGGGTGGATGCCACTGTGGTCAGGTCAAGTACGAGGCCCAGACGGACCTGTCACAGGTGGTGAGTTGCAACTGTTCCATCTGTACCAAGCGCGGCCTGCTCCTGACCTTCGTTCCCCCGGAGCAGTTCAAGCCCCTGTCCGGCGTGGACCACCAGAAGCTCTACCAGTTCAACAAGAAGGTCATCGACCACCTGTTCTGCCCCACCTGCGGCGTGGAGTCCTACGGCACCGGCAAGGGCCCGGACGGCAAGCAGATGTTCGCCCTCAACGTGCGCTGCCTGGAGGGCGTGGACCTCTCCAAGCTCACGCCCATGCCGTACAACGGCCGCGACGCGTAAGGCCCCGGCACGGCCCGCCGCTTCAAGCGCGGCGGGCCCGCCACACCAGGCCGGCCGTGAGGGCCACGGCCGCGGGCGCGGCCCAGGGAAGCGCCCTGCGCAGGCGGTGCTCCCAGACGTCCACCCGGTCCGCCAGCAGCAGCAGCATCCAGTGCGAAGGCACGTGGTCCGGCTTGCCGTAGGCGGCCTTTCGCAGCAGGCCACTCAACCCCGCGGGAGGCTGCGCGGTGCCGAACACCGGGGGCATCTGCTTGCGGCCCGCGTGCTTGAACACCGGCACGTCCGCAAGCTGGTGCTCGATGGACGCGCGCGCCCCCGCCAGCGGTCGCGGCACGGTCTCCATCGGGACGCCCGGACGCTGGGACGGGTCCAGGTCCACGGCGAGGCCCGCCGACTTCAGCTTCGGCTTCGACTTCGCGCGGGGCTTCGCGGCGCCCGGCTTGCGAGGGGTCTTCTGGGGCATGGCGTGGGGCTCCGGGTGCTTCGGGTGGGCTTCCAGTTCAGGCGTGGCCGTGCGGCATGAGGACGCACTTGATGCAGCCGTCCTGCTTGTCGGAGAACAGGTCGTAGGCGTCCGGCGCCTGCTCCAGCGGGAAGCGGTGGGTGATGATGGCCTTCGCGTCGATGCGGCCCTTCTGGATGTGCTCCAGCAGGTGCGGCATGTAGCGCCGGGTGTTGGCCTGGTTCATCCGCAGCGTCAGGCCCTTGTTCATCGCGGTGCCAATGGGGATGAAGTTCCACGGCGGCCCGTACACGCCGATGATGGAGATGTTGCCGCCCTTGCGCACGCTGTTGATGCACCACTGGATGACGGTGGGCGCGCCGGCCTCCAGCTTCAGCCCCAGGCCCAGCACGCGGTGCGCGCGCGAGCCCTCCGCCTCCATGCCCACCGCGTCGATGCAGACGTCCGGGCCCCGGCCCTCGAACATCTCCTTGAGGTGCAGGACGATGTCGCCCACCTGCTTGAAGTTCACCGTCTCCACGTTGGCGAACTTCCGCGCGAACTCCAGGCGGTATGGCAGGTGGTCCACCGCCACCACGCGGCCCGCGCCCATCAGCCACGCGGACTTCATCGCGAAGAGGCCCACGGGGCCCGCGCCGAACACCACCACCGTCTCTCCGCCTTTGATCTCCCCCATCTCCGCGGCCTGGTAGCCGGTGGGCAGGATGTCGCTCAGGAAGAGGACGGACTCGTCATCCATGCTGTCCGGAATCTTCATGGGCCCCACGTCCGCGAAGGGCACGCGCACGTACTCGGCCTGCCCTCCGTCGAAGCCGCCGGTGGTGTGCGAATAGCCATACACGCCGGAGGCCACGTCGCTGCCCGGGTTGCTGTTCTCGCAGTTCCCGGTGAGGCCGCGCTGACAGTAGAAGCAGGTGCCGCAGGAGATGTTGAAGGGCACCACCACGCGGTCGCCCTTCTTGAGCTGCGACACCTCACGGCCCACCTCCTCCACCACGCCGGTGAATTCGTGGCCGAAGGTGCAGCCCACGCGCGTGTCCGGCACCAGCCCGTGCAGCAGGTGCAGGTCCGAGCCGCAGATGGCGGCGCGGGTCACCTTGAGGACGACGTCCTGGGGGTGCTCGATGCGCGGGTCGGGCTTCTGCTCCACCTGGACGCGGTAGGGGCCTTGATAGGTCAGTGCACGCATGCGCGGGATTCCTCCGTCCCCAAGGGGTGAGGACGCCCGCGCGCCACGACAAGGGACGGTGCTCTGCCAGCCCTAGCTCGCCGGGCTGCCCTGGGGCGGAGCGAAGGTGCCCACGGGCAGGTCCGCCGCCCGCCACAGATACCAGCTCACCACCGTGCGGTACGGACGCCAGCGCTCGCCGTACGCCAGGAGCGCCTTGGGCTTGGGCATCTCCTTCAGGCCGTTGAGCACCATGAAGCCCTTGCGCACGCCGTAGTCGTCCACGGGAAGGATGTCCGGCCGGCCCAGGCGGAAGATGAGCAGCATCTCCACGGTCCACTGGCCAATGCCGCGCACCTGCGTGAGGTGTTCAATCAGGTCCGCGTCGGACATGCGGCGCACGCGGGAAAGCGCCGGCACGGTGCCGTCCACCGTCTTGCGCGCCAGGTCCTGGATGGCCAGCAGCTTGTTCGCGGACAGGCCCGCTTCGCGCAAGGACAGGTCCGGCACCGCGAGCAGTTTCTCCGGCGTGAAGCCCTTGCCCTGCCCCACGCGCTCGCACACGCGCCCGAAGATGGTCGCGGCCGCGCGGCCGTGGAGCTGCTGGTAGACGATGGAGTGCGCCAGCGCCTCGAAGGGGCTGTGCAGCGGACTGCGCTCCATGCGGAAGGGCCCCACCGTCTTGAAGAGGGGCCCGAGCGTCGGGTCGGCCTTGAGGAGCGAGCGCCTCACGGCGGGCGTATACGCCTCGGGGAGCAGCGAAGGGGACACAGCGGGAGCGCGCGGCATGGACCGCATGCTGCCCGGCCCCGTGCCACGCGCAACCCCGTTCCCACCCGTCGCGGCTTAGATGGGCGCGGCGCGGTCGGTCTCCTCGGGCACGTCCATGCGCGGCTCGCCGTCCATCAGCGAGTCGAACTCCTCCTCCATCTGGATGCCCAGGTCCTCCAGTTGCTCCTTGGTCAGGAGCTTGCGCGCGGACTTGAAGAGGTCCTTCTCCTCCTCCTCGACGTGGTGCTCCACGTTCTCCTGGAGGACCTTCATCTTGGCGTCGAACTCCTCGTCATCCGCCTCCATGTCCAGCAGGTCCGCGATGAGGCGCTTGACCACGAGGTGCTCCTCCACGGCCTCGCGCAGCTCGTCCTCGGTGTCCTCCTTCTTGAGCGCCGGATAGAAGTAGAGCTCTTCGATCTTCGCGTGCGCCCCGAGCCGGTCCGCGATCATGTTGAAGAGCTCCTGACGCTCCTCGTCGTTGTGATCCGCGAGCTTTTCGTACTTCTTGAACAGCTTGGACACTTCCTCGTGCTGCTGCTTGAGCAGTTCCAGTGCGTTCATGTCGTCCCCCAGGACAGGTGAAAGTCAGGTGCTGATAGATGGGGGTGGGGGCCCGTGAATGGAAGCCTCCCACCCGCACTTCTCATTTCACCGGCAATTTCCGTGACGGCAGATCCTTCAACGCGGGGCCATTGAGCACGCGGCCGGTGGGGCTGAAGCGGCCGCCGTGACACGGGCAGTCCCAGGAGCGCTCCGCGTTGTTCCAGTGAACATGGCAGCCCAGGTGCGTGCACACGGGGGACACGGCGTGCGCGGTGCCGTCGTCCTCGCGGTAGACGGCCACCTTGCGGCCCTCCACCTCCAGAATCTTCCCCTCGCCCGGGGCGACGTCCGCCAGGTCGTGGCCGTCCGGTTTCGCCAGGCGGTCCGCGACGAAGCGGAAGGCCACGTCCGCGTTCTCCTGGATGAAGTCCTTCACGCTGGCCTTCGGCTTCACGCGGCCCGGGGCGTACAGCGCGGCGTAGGGGTTCTCATTGCCGAGGATGAGGTCCGACACCACCATGCCGGCCAGCGTCCCGAAGGTCATGCCCGTGCCGGAGAAGCCCGTGGCCACGTACACGTGGCGGCTGCCCACGTTGCGTCCGATGAAGGGCAGGCCGTCCGCGGGTTCGATGATCTGCCCCGACCAGCGGTGGGTGAGGCGCTTCACGGGCAGGTGCCTCACCGCGTAGTCCTCCAGCGCGGTGAAGCGCGAGGCGGTGTCCTCCTCCGCGCCGACCTTGTGGTCCTCGCCGCCCACGATGACGTACGGCACGCCGTCCACCTCTTGCGTGCGGACGTAGTGGTAGGGCTCCTGGCTGTCGTAGTACTGGCCCGCTTCCAGGGGGCCCTCCAGCGGCCCCGCCACCGCGTAGGTGCGGTAGGCGTAGAGCTTGGTGTGCATCGCCACGCGGTTGAGCGGCGTGGTGGTGGCCTCCACCACGGCCTGCGCGGTGACCGTGCCGTGCTCGGTGACGACGCGGCAGGGCGTGCCGTCGTACAGGTCCACCACCTTCGTGTTCTCGAACAGGTGACAGCCGTCCCCGGGGAGCGCGTCCGCGAGCGCGAGCAGGTACTCGCGCGGGTGGAACAGGGCTTGGTCCTCCACGCGCAGCGCGCCCTTCACCGGGAACGGCAGGGGCACGTCCTTGGTGAAGGAGGCCAGCAGCCCCACCTGCCTCGCGGCGGAGACCTCGTGCAGCAACTCGCGCAGCTCGCGGTCGGTCTCCGCGTACTTGAAGGCCGGCACCCGGGTGAAGCCGCAGCGGATGGAGAGCGACTCCACCAGCGAGGCAATCTGTTCGATGGCGGCCCGGCTGGAGGACGCGGCCAGGTGCGCGCCCTTGTCTCCGAAGTCCTGGATGAGCGTGCTGTACGGCGTGTCCAGCAGCTCCGTGAGTCCACCGTCAGGTCGCCCGGCAGGCGGGGGAAGTCCCGGGGTGGCGTCGTCACGGTCCAGAGGGATTTGTTCAGGCGCTCGTCATTCATGGCTCAAGGCTAGGAATCGGCCCCCCAGGGCATAAGCCGCGCCTGCCTTGCCTCGACTGGCTGCCTGCCGGGCGTGGGGTGTGTGCGACCCAACAGAGCCCTGCCCCGGGTGTTGGCAAGTCAGGCCCCGGCGCGGGAGGGACTGGGGCGCGCCGACCCCAGCGCGTTAGAACACCGGGGCCGGGGGTCCGCGCGCCGGGCGGGCCAAGGAGCGGTGTCGAGATGCCCGTGGAACGCATCGCTGGCTCGGCCAGCGTGGTGGACCTGCTGGACCGGATGCTGGACCGGGGGCTGCGCTTCGACGCGCGGGCTCCGGGCCGCGCCGTCCCATTGGAAGGGGGGGCGCGCATCGTGGTGGCATTTTCGGAGGTCCGCACCGCAGACTCGCCGGAACGCGGACTTGCGCCGCGCGAACCCTCACCCGGAGCGTAAGTACGTGGCGTCTCCAGCCCCGCTGCCCCCCGCCGAAACCGAAGCCGGGGCGCGCCTCGCGCTCGCCGAGCACCTGCTCGCCTGCGAGTCCGCCGTCGCCTGCGCGAGGGCGGTGGTGGAGTGGCTCGCGCGGCACACCGGTGTCCCGGTCGCCTGCCTGGGTCCGGGCGAGGGTGGGACCGTCCCCGGGTGTCTGGCCAGCGAAGGCCTGACGGGGGCCCAGCAGGCCGCGCTCGGACACGCCTGGGAGGAGCCGGCGTCCGCGCTGGCCGTCTTCCGCACCCGCCCCGGGGCCCGGTGGCTGGCGGCGGACGCGCTGGAGGGCCACGTGCTTCCAGGGGGCTTCCTGGCGGTGCCGCTGGGCCGGCCCGGGACGCCCGCGATCGCGCTGCTGGCGGTGGGGCTGTCCGCGCCCGGCGTGCCGCAGGACGTGGCGTGGGCCGCGTCGTGCGCCGGACCGCTGCTTGCCCGGCTGATGGCTTCCGATGCGCGGGCGCCGCGACGGTTGGAGCCGGACCGGCTGCTGCGCCGGGTCATCAACGCGGTGTCGGATCCGGTGCTGCTGACGGATCCGGAGGGCGTGCTGCTCTTCGCCAACGGCCGAGCGGAGGGTTTGCTGGTGGCGGGCCCGGATGCCAGCCCGGGCCGCGCGCGGGCGGTGGAACTCAACCAGCGCCTGTTCCGGGAGACGCTCGTGCAGGGCGCGGGCGCGGGGACGGGCGTGCACCGGCGCGAGGTGCCGCTGGTGGATCCGGTGGAGGGCATGGACCTGCTCTTCGAACTGGTCACCACGCCGGTGCTCGCGCCGGACGGCCCCGCGGTGGTGGTGAGCGTGCTGCGCAACGTGACGGACCTGGGCCGCGCCGCGCAGGCCCTGGGCGAAAGCTACCGGAAGCTGCGCGCCACCGAGCGCGAGGCGCGCAGCGAGCGCCACCGCCTGGACCGGGTGCTGGACTCGGTGGCGGACCCCATCATCCTGTCCGACCCGTCCGGCGGCATGGTGATGATGAACGACCCGGCCGAGCGCCTCTTCGCGTGGCCCCACGAGTCGGGTGACGCGTCCATGCGCCGCGTGCGCGCCAACGACGCGCTCTTCGGCTCATTCCTCTCCCACCTGCTGGGCCCGGAGAACGCGGGCATGTCGCGGTGGAAGAGCCAGCTCACGCTGGATGACCCCGCCACCGGCGCGCCCGTGCCCATGGAGGCCATGGCCAACAAGGTGCTGGGCGACCAGGGAGAACTGACGGGCATCATCACCGTCTTCCACGACCGCACGGAGGTGCTGGAGCGGGCGCGGCTCTTGGAGCGGGTGAAGGAGGTCTCCAGCGAGTTGGAGGCGCGCGTGCTGACCGCGACGGCGGAGCTGGCCGAACAGAACGAGAAGCTGCGCCGGCAGGCCATCCAGTTGGAGCAGGCGAGCGCGGCCAAGTCGCAGTTCCTGGCCAACATGTCGCATGAGTTCCGCACGCCGCTCAACGCCATCCTCGGCTACACGAACATGCTGCTGCAGGGCGTGTCCGGGGAGATGACGCCGCCGCAGCGCCGCAACCTCACCCGCATCGACTCCAACGGGCGGCACCTGCTGGAGGTCATCAACGAGATCCTGGACATCACCCGCATCGAGGCGGGGCGGATGCCGCTGCACCTGACGGACTTCGGGCTGCCGCAGCGTGCACGTGTCGGCGGAGTATCAGAACGGCACCGGCATCCTCTCCATCTCGGTGAAGGACACGGGCATTGGCATCGACGTGTCGAACCAGGAGAAGATCTTCGAGGACTTCCAGCAGGTGGACAGCTCCCCCACGCGGGCCTATGGGGGCACCGGCCTGGGACTGTCCATCTGCCGTCGACTGGCGACCATGTTGGGGGGACGCGTCTCCCTCCAGAGCAGCCCGGGCCAGGGTTCGACCTTCACCCTGCACTTTCCAAGACGCGCGAGACGGACATGACGAACACCCCGGAAAAACCCAAGCCGCTCGTACTGGTGGTGGACGACTACCAGGATGCCCGGGAGATGTACGCGGAGTACCTGGAGTTCTCCGGCTTCCGCGTGGCGGAGGCGAAGAACGGCCAGGAGGCGCTGGACAAGGCCTTCGAGCTGGTGCCGGACGTCATCCTGATGGACCTGTCGCTGCCGGTGATGGACGGCTGGGAGGCCACGCGCCGGCTGAAGGGCGATGCGCGCACGCGGCACATCCCGGTGGTGGCGCTCACCGGGCACGCGTTGAAGGGGCACTCGGAGGACGCGAACCAGGCCGGGTGTGATGCGTACGTCACCAAGCCGTGCCTGCCGGACGCGCTGGTGGATCAAGTGAGGAAGATGATCGCGCGGAGCGAGGCGGCCGCGGCGCGCTGAAGCGTTCCAGTCGAAAGGCGGAGCACGCCATGGCGACGAAGCAGCAGGGGGAAGTCTCGAAGGAGGGCCGGGCCCGCTACCTGTACGCCATCGTGAGGGCGGAGGGAGGCTGGGTGCCGGACCTGGCGGGGCTGGGCACGGCGCCGGTGCGCACGGTGCGCGAGGACGACCTGCTGGCGCTGGTGTCCGACCCGGCGGGCCTGCGGGTGGCGCCCACGCGGGCCCACCTGCTGACGCATCAGCGCGTGACGGACGCGGTGCTGCGCGAGCACACGCTGGTGCCGGTGGCCTTCGGCACGGTGCTGCCGTCGGAGGAGCGCGTGCGGGAGGTGCTGCGCACGGCCCATGCGCCGTTGCTGCGGGCGCTGGAGGTACTGGAGGGGCGCGTGGAGCTGGGGCTGAAGGTGTACTGCCACCGCGACGCGCTGGCGCGCAGGCTGGAGGAGGAGACGCCCCAACTGGCCCGCCAGCCCTCCGAGCCCGAGGAGGACCACGAGCAGCGGATGGAGCTGGCGCTGCTGGAGCGCACCACGCGGGACATGGACGTGCTGCGGGACGGATTGGGCCCGCTGGTGGCGGCCACGCACGAGTCCGCGCCCCTGGGGGAGCGGATGCTGCTCAACGCGGCCTTCCTGGTGGACCGCGTGGCGGTGTCCGCGTTCGAGGCGCGGCTGAAGACGCTGGCGGCGCGCACGGAGGTGTACGCGTACCGCTTCACGGGCCCGTGGCCGGGCTACAACTTCGTGGACGTGCGGCTGGGCGTGGAGGCCGGCCCCGCCTCGGTGTCCTGACGGACGTGCTCAGCGGAGCGGCGCGGTGAGCTTCGCGGCCTCCTCGGCCAGGGATTCCAGACCGCCGCCCATGCGCGTCCAGCCGGGGGTGTGCTCGGTGCGCGCGTACCACGTGTGGTCCGGCGTCATCGCCAGGGCGAGCTCGCCTACGGGCTTGCCCGCGCGCTGGTACTCGATGCGGAAGGCGGGCGTCGGGGGGAGGCCCGGCGGGGACTCGCCCCGGCCGAGGAACTCGATGGGCGTGAGGCGCCACAGGCGGTCGTGCCAGTTGCGGGTGAAGTCATCCGGCGTTCCGGGGGCCTCCACGGGAGCAAGCTGCGCGGCGCCCGGGGGCTGGCCGCTGGCCGCGAAGGCGCGCGAGGTGGTGCCAAAGGTGATGACCACGCGGTCGAAGCCGTCCACGTCGAAGGTGTGCATGCGCCGGTCCACGAGCCGACTGGACGCGGACTCCAGGTCCGACAACAGCGCGGGGCCCAGGAGGAAGACGTGCTCGTCCGAGGGGCGCTGGAGGTAGGGCGCGCCCCAGCCGGACGCGGGGGCCGCGAGGCGGAATACATTGGGCGCGCCGTCCACGGTGAGCGTCAGCGCCCGCTCCGTCCGAGCAAGGCCGATCTCCTCCAGCTTCCTGGCGTCCAGGACGCCCAGCTCGCGTTGGGCTCGCAGCGGGGCGAACTTCGCGAACAGCTTCTGGGCCGTGTCATTGCCGCGCAGCTCGCGGGGCGGGGACACGGGGGCCGGGGGCGACACGGGGCCCGCATCCGCGCCAGCGGTGGCGAGGACTCCTGCATCCGTGATGCGTGGAGTGGCTCCCGCATCGGCGGTTCCTCCATCGGCGTCCTCGGGCTTCGGCTTCGCGGGCTTGTTGCCCAGTCGGACCCAGATGGCCTCGCGGTCCTGGCCGTCACGGAACAACTCCACGAAGCGCGTCTCGTCCTCGTAGCGGATCCGGTCGAGCGAGCGCACCTGCACGTCCGCCACCGTCACCTCGCCCGCCGCGCGGGACGGCTCGCGCTGCCACACGGAGAACGCGGCCACCAGGGCCACGCCCGCAAGGACTCCCTGCACGGCCATATCGCGCGCCTTCATCGCGCACCTCCCACCGCTGCCGCGCTCCGGGGTGCACGCCGTCCGCGCCTGCGCGTCACGAAGAAGCCCACCGCCAGCACCACCACCGGCGCCAGGAAGACGGTCGCGTAGAACCACGCGACGTCCTGCGAGCGCGTGTGCTGCAACGGCACGTCCTCCTCGCTCGTCGTCGCCCCGGAGAGCGCCTCCTCCCCGGAGAGCCAGCGCAGGGTGTCCACCGCCAGATACGCATTGCCCACGTTGCCCAGGATGCCGTCGCCCAGCGCATCCGCGTCCGCCATCACCACCGCGCGCGGCGCGGGCTTGCCCTCCCCCGCCGCCGGCTTCTCCACCGCCACCACCAGTGGCCACGCGCGGGTGGCTTCACCGGACTGGGGCTCGAAGTCGCCATTGAGGTCCGCGAAGGTCTCCGCGTGCGCACGCACGCTCGTGTCCAGCTTCACGCCGGGCACGGGCGGCGACACGACCTCCAGCGCCACCGCGCCCGGGAACGCCACCGCCGCCTGCGAGCCCAGCGCGGACAACGACGTGACGGACGGGTGCGAGGAGAAGCTCGCCGTGCCCAGGTTGCCCCGGTCGCTCACCTGACGCGTGGTGCGGAAGTAGACGCGGTCGTTCGCCAGCGGCACGCGCAGCGACCGGAGCCCCATCGGCTTGAGCAACGGCTCCAGCCTGGCGCCGTCCGGCTCCAATGCGATCCACAGCCGGCCTCCCTGCACCCAATACTCCTGGAGCGCGGCGGATTCCTCCGGACGCAGCTCACTCGTGGGCCCCAGCACCACCACCATCGCCGCGTCGCGAGGCACCTCCGTGCCCAGCCCTTCCGCCGCCGTGAGCGTGCGCACGTCCACGTTCTGCGAGCGCAGCAGCTCCTTGAACTGCGCCACCGAAGGCCGGGCCGCTTCACCGGGAACGGGCCGCATGTCGGCGCGCTCCCCATGACCGCCCGTGAGGTAGACGATGCGCCGGGGCTTCGCCACCGACAGCAGCCGTCGCTGCACCTCCGCATCCAGCCGCAGGAGCTGTCCCCGCGCCCGCTCCGCGTCCGTCCCCAGCGTCAGGACCTCCTTGCGGTCTCCGCGCGACAGCACCACCGAGCCATTGTTGCTGACGCCCAGCGCCTTGCCCCGCGCGGGCTCCACCGCCTGATCCAACGACTCCACGCTCAAGAGCGGGCTCTCCGGCTCCAGGTCGCGGAAGTACTGCCGCACCGCCTCCCCCACCTCGTTGGCGGGCGGGAAGAAGAGCGTCACCTGCAAGGGCTCGTTGAGGCCGAGCACCAGCTTGCGCGTCGCCTCGCCCGGCCGGGCGGTCCGGAAGTAGGACAGGTCCCAGGTGGCATCCGCCTTCGTCGCCACATAGGTCGCCGCGAACGCGAACACGCCCACGAAGGCCATGCCCAACCCGGAGAACAGCGCGCTGCGCACCCGCCCCGTCTCCGGCACCGGCGCGCGCGCCATCGCCACGAGCGCGGCCTCCACCAGCGCCAGCGGCAGGAGCGAGCACACGAGCAGCGCCGGGAACAGCACCGCCAGCACTCCCGAAAGCCTCGGAGAAGAACGCGACAGCGGGGCCCCGAACAGCGCCGTGCCCACGTCCCCCTGGACGAAGTAGAGCACCAGCGCCACCAGCCCCACGCCGTACAGGAGCAGCACCCACCGCTCCAGCACGCGCCGGGCGGGAGGCGCCGCCAGCATCCGTACCACCCGCCAGCCCGTGGCGCCCAAGGCGATGGCGACGCCCAGCGCGGCCAGGGCCACGCGGCCGGAGCCCGCGCCCAGCACGCGCTCCGCGAGGAAGACCGCGACCAACCCCGCGACCAAGGCCACCGTCGCGGCCAGTCCGGTGCCGAAGGAAGCTGTCGTGCTCATCGCCACCTCCGCGCTTCCAGCACCCGTGTCGCCGCGAACAGCGCCACGTAGGTGACGACCAGGTAGTAGACGACGTCGCGCACGTGGATGAGTCCTGCCTGGAACGGGGGGAAGTGCTGATTCCACAGCGACATCGCGCTGAAGACATCCGACAGCGGCTGCTCGGTGATGCGCGCAAGCAACCAGCACAGGATGAGCGCCACCAGCATCACCGCGGAGAAGATGGCCGCGAGCAGCTGGTTCTTCGCCAGCGACGAGCCGAACGTGCCCACCGCCAGCGACGCGCTGCCCAGCAGCAACAGCCCCAGGTAGCCCGCCGCCACGTGCCCGAAGGACACCTTGCCGTTCACCAGCACTGCCCGTCTGGCGCTCCTCCGCGAGCAGCCGCATGGAGACCAGGATGGCCGCCACGATGGTGAAGCCGCTGGAGTAGTAGAAGAATCCGGACAGCACCTCCGCGGAGCGCTTGCTCGCGCCGCCCAGGGCGTACGCGTTGAAGAACAGGCCGTTGACCGCGAGGATGACCGCGAGGATGACGTAGCCGCTGAGCGTGCGCAGGTAGCCGGCCAGCTCGCGGCGGGCAATCAGGAGCGCCTTCACGCGCGCACCTCCTGGCCCGTCAGCTTGAGGAAGAGCGCTTCCAACTGGCCTTCTCCCGCGTCCAGCCGCAGCAACTCCAGGCCCGCGCCCACCACCGCCCGCGCCACCTGGGGCCGCAGGTCCGGGGACGCCGCCACCTTCAACCCAAGCACCTCGCCCTCCCCCTGCCGCACCTCCACCGCGCCGAACCCCTGGAGCGCTTCGAGCGCCAGCGCGCGCGGGCCCCGCACCTCCAGCTCGATGGACGGACCGCCCAGGCTGCGCGACAGCTCCTCCTCGCTGCCCTGCGCGAGCAGCGCGCCCTTGTGGATGATGAGCAGCCGGTCACACGTCTGGGAGATCTCCGGGAGGATGTGGCTGGACACGAGCACCGTGTGCGCGCCCTTGAGGCCGCGGATGACGTCGCGCATCTCCACGATCTGCAGCGGATCCAACCCGCTGGTGGGCTCATCCAGGATGAGCAGCGCGGGCTTGTGCACCAGCGCCTGCGCCAGGCCCACGCGCTGGCGGTAGCCGTGGCTGAGCGTGGAGATGACCTCGCCGTGCACGTCGCGCAGGCCCGTCTTCTCCTCGGCCTCGCCCACGTGGACGGGGGTGGCCTTCGCCGGCACGTCGCGCAGGCGGGCGACGTAGGTCAGGTATTCGCCCACCGTCATCTCCTCGTAGACGGGGGGCACGTCGGGCAGGTAGCCGATGCGCTGGCGCACCTCGTGGGACTGGCTCACCACGTCGTGCCCGTCGATGACGACGCGCCCCGAGGTGGGCAAGAGCACGCACCCGAGGATCTTGAGCGTCGTCGACTTGCCCGCGCCGTTGAGGCCCAGGAAGCCAATCACTTCACCCTGACCGATGGTGAAGGCGAGATCGCGGATGGCGGCATGCTCGCCGTAGAACTTCGTCAGCCCTTCGACCTGGATCATCAGGACTCCTCGAAGCGAGGGGGAAACGGCGCACTTCTGGCCCCCCGCCCCGGGAGTGTCAAGCACAGGCCTACGTGTGGCGGAATTCCGCGCCCTCGGTGGTCCGTCCCAGGGTGAAGCGCAGCGCGCCCTCCAGGTCGGGGAACAGGAAGGGGAACCCGTGCGCCTGGGCCACCGTGGGCAGCACGTGGGCGCTGGAGAGGATGGTCTCCTCGCCCATCTGCCCGAACACGGTCTTCACCACGCCTGCGGGCAGCGGGAAGAAGGAGGGGCGGTGCAGCACCTTGCCCATCACCCGGGCCAGTTCGCCCTGCCGCACGGCGTTCGGCGCCACGGCGTTGAGCGCGCCGCGCAGGGACGGGGTGGCGATGGCGAACTGGATGAGCCCGAGCAGGTCCTCCATGGACACCCAGCTCATCCACTGTTTGCCGGAGCCGATGGGCCCACCTCCACCCGCGAGGGTCGGGGGCAACAGCTTCGCCAGCACCCCGCCGCTCGCGTCCAGCACCACGCCGATGCGCAGGTGCACCACGCGGATGCCCGCGGCCTCGGCCGCCACGGTGGCGGCCTCCCACTGGCGCGTGACGTCCGCGAGGAAGCCCGGGCCCACGCCGGACGTCTCCGTGAGTTCCTCGTCGCCCCGGTTCCCATAGAGACCGATGGCGGAGGCGCAGATGAGCACGCGGGGCTTGCGGCTGGCGCGGGCCAGGGCCTCGCACAGCACGCGGGTGCTCTCCGTGCGACTCTTGACGATCTCCTGCTTGCGCTCCTCCGACCAGCGCCCGTCCCCGACGTTGGCGCCGGACAGGTGCACCACCGCGTCCACCCCCTCCAGGCCCTCCGCGTCGACGGTGCCCCGGTCGGGAGCCCAGGCGATGTCCCCCCGGGCCGCGTTGGGGCGGCCGCGCACCAGCCGCTTCACGCGGTGGCCCCCGGTGGTGAGGAACGACGCCAGCGCCGAGCCCACCAATCCCGAAGCGCCACCGATGGCCACCGTGAGGGGGCCCAGGTCCTTGAAGGCGGCATGGCGGCGCAGGTCCATGCGGGTGACGGTGTGGCGGTACGCGAACATGCGCTCCAGCCGCTCGCGAGCGTAACCCCCGCCGAAGGTGTCCCCGAGCGCGCCCACGGGCAGCACGTACTCCACCGCGTCCTCCAGGACGGAGACCTGGGGGGAGGGGCCGGGGTGCATGCGATGGTCATGGACCCACTTCGTGAAGGGGCCTTCACGCTGGGTGTCCTGGAAGGAGGCGCCCTCGACGTAGCCGGTGTGTTCCGCGACCAGGCGCTGGGGGATGGGGCCCAGGTGGATCTTCACGGTGACGCGCGAGCCGGGGCGGATGCCGTCGCCGGTGCGCTCGACGACCTCGGCGGTCTCCCAGGGGGGCGACAGGCGCTCGAAGGCGCCCTCACGGGTGTGCCAGGCGAAGAGGTCGGCGGCGGAGACTGGCATCTGGCTGCGCGCATCGAAGACGTGCGACTTGCCCATGGTAACTCCTGGGGGGAGATTGCGACCGCGCATGCTTAATCCCGACCATCTCGACCGTGCAGTTGAATTGCTGCGACGCGGCGGAGTCATCGCCCTGCCAACAGAGACGGTCTACGGGCTCGCGGCGAACGCCGAGGACGAACTGGCGGTCCGTCGCGTATTCGCCATCAAGGGCCGGCCGGCCACCCACCCGCTCATCGTCCACATCCCGGGAGCGGAGCACCTGTCCCGGTGGGCCCGGGTGATTCCGGACGAAGCGACCGCGCTGGCGAAGGCGTTCTGGCCGGGGCCGTTGACGCTGGTCCTGCCGCGCACGGCGAGGGCCACGGACGCGGTGACGGGAGGCCAGGACACGGTGGCGTTGCGGGTGCCGGGGCATCCGGTGGCGCTGGAGGTGCTGCGAAGGCTGGGCGGAGGCGTGGCCGCGCCGAGCGCCAACCGCTTCGGCAGGGTGAGCCCGACGACGGCGGAGCACGTGCAGCAGGACCTGGGCGGCGACGTGGACCTGGTGCTGGACGGAGGTCCGTCCACGGTGGGCGTGGAGTCGACCATCGTGGACCTGTCCTCCGGTGCGCCCGCGATCCTCCGGCCGGGAGGACTGGCGACGGAGGAGGTGGAGCGGGTGCTGGGCAGGACGGTGCCGGTGCGCGCGTCCACCTCGGTGCGCGTGTCCGGTTCGCTGGCGTCGCACTACGCGCCGCGCGCGGGCGTGGTGCTGGCGGAGCCTTCCGAGGTGGCGCAGCGAGTGGAGACCCTGCGGGCCCAGGGCCGGCGCGTGGGCGTGCTGGGCCCCGCGTCACTGTCACTGCCCGAGGACGTGCAGCGCTTCGACGTGCCGGGAGAACCGGCGGAGGCCGCGCGCGTGCTGTACGCCCGGCTGCGGGAAGCGGATGAACAGGGCCACGACGTGCTTGTGGCCTGTCTGCCTTTGGCGAGCGGCCTGGGCATCGCGGTGCGGGACCGGCTGTCGCGTGCGGCGGCGCCTCGCGACTGACCAGCGGGGACTTGCTGGAAGTCCTTTGCCATTCGCTTCTGCTCCAGTTCCAGTGCCTGCCTGCGTGCCTTCGCGAGTTCAGGCGCATACCGAGCACTCTCGTACTCGACGACCACTGCCACGACGTCTGGGGCTGTCACGCTCGTGAGCAGCACCTGACTTTCAACGGTCTCCCAACGGCTCATCAGCATGAACCGTTTCTTGGCGGCGCGCGCCAGAACCCTGGGGTCGGATCCCTGGCCTGAGCCCCCTCTGGGAACGTGGATGGGGCGAAAAGTGAAGGTTGTGCCAGTGGGGCATGTCTGAACGCATCTCCATTAGAGACACCCGGAGGGGTGCAAAAAGATCCCGCCGAATCGGTAAACAATCCCCCGCCGCACAGCTCTCCGCTCGGGCATTCCGAAGTCTCTTCGCACGCCCGCTGACAGGTACCTGAACGTGTCAGCGGCCAGACCATGCACTCCAGTTCCTTCTCGCAGTCGGCGCTACTCTTGCAGGTCTCTCCCTCTTGAACATGAACTGGGGCCGCCTTGGGACCACGGCTGACAGCACAGGAAGAAAGGAGAAGCAGAAGCACCAGCAAGGGCCATTCGGGTTTCATGTTCTCACCGGATCAACGCTCCAGCCCGCTGAACTCGTGCATGGGGCGTTTGGATGGGAGTGATAGGGAGCTGACGCCCAATACGCGAGGTCCTTGTTGGCCAACGCTTGTGGCGTCGTGGTGGCATATCCGCCATTCGAACACTGGTTGCCCTCTGTCCGATAGACCAGCCCCGCCCATGGGGTCGTGGAGCGCACGAGGACCAACTCCGTCGGCTCCGAGCCCGCGACGAGCGCCGGGACGACGACACTTCGGGTTCCTCGTCCTCGGCTGCTGCGTCATGCTCCTACGGCGCCTCTGTCCTGACATTTGTCAGGCACTGTCAGGGCCATTTGAGCGCCCGGGCGTTCAAGAACGCCTCGGGAGCTCACACCTTCATCTCAGAGGTCCTTCACCATCTCCTCTCGCGACTTGTCGCTGAAGCGTCCGATGAGGCCCGCGCGCCGGGGGGCGTACCGGGCGCTCTCGTACTGGAGGGACATGACGACCTTGCCGGGCAGGGCCCACCTCGTCAGGTTCACCTGGCTCTCCAGGTTGGTCCACCGGTGGATCACCCGGCGCTTCCCGAAGGCCGACAGGGAGCTCTCCAGGCTGGAGGCATCCGCCGGAGCGGCACCCTCCTGCACGGGGCCCAGGTCCGCTGCGAAGCGCACCGGCACGTTGCCTTCCACCACCTGCCGCGTCACATCGAAGTTGCGCATCGGTTCGCCGTACTTCCGCGTGAGCAGGTCGCGCATCAACGTCTGGAACGTGCGCACGTCCGCCACCTCCGGGAAGAAGACGTCCACCGCCGCCAGCCGATCCTCCAGGAAGCCGAAGGCCACCTCCGCCGGCACCTCCGCGATGGTGGTCTTCAGCCGCAACGTCCCATCCGGAGACACGCTCGCGTCGGGAAGCACGGCGCGGACCTCCGCCGACGTCATTCCCCAGCGGGCCTCCTGGAACCCTTCCGACGAACGGTAGGTCTTGTCCACCGCCGCCCGGACCGTATCCCGCCGCTCCAGCGCGGAAGGCTTCGCCGGATCCGACGCACAGCCCGCCGCGAGTCCCAGCACCCCCACCCATCCCACGATTCCAAGCTTCATTTCATTGACTCCAATCCAAGACACAGCCCTCTTCCCCAAGAGGCCGTCAGAGGTCGTTCAGCAGTCCCGCACGGCCCATGTTGCGGGCCCGGCGGATGGCATCCTCATACCGGGCACTTTCATACTCGATGACCATGGAGGAGACTCCCCGCGATTTCGCCACGGAGAGCTTCACGTGGCTCTCCACCGTCATCCAACGAAGCCACACCTTGTGGTTCCGTCGTACGGCCTGAGCCTCGTCGGAGGTGTCCTCTTCCTGCTCTGCCCCCTCCGCCAGTCCCGCACTGTCGGATGCAACGGGTTGGCCCAGGGAGTGGGTCACCTCGGCCGCCGTGCGATAGGCCCCGGCCTTGCGTTGCGCCTCCTCGGCGGTGTTCCGGAGACGGACAGGAGGCCCGTACTTCTCGGAGAGCAGCTCGCGCAGCAGACGCTGGCCTCCCTTCAGGTCCCTCAGTTCCGGAAACTCGACCTCGACGGTGACGAGCCTGTCGGCCAGGAACCCGAAGGTCACGACGGCGGGCAGTTGGGCGACCTCCGTCCGCGTGAAGAACGCACCGCTGTTGAGGGGTGTCACGTCCGGATACAGGTCCCGCACCTCGCTGGAGGTCATGCCCCAGCGCGACGTCTGGAATCCCTCCGGACTCCGGTAGTCGGCCCCCTGCCGGGACCAGTCCTGCCGGGCTTGCTGGAGCGCCCTTTGGGAGGGGCCCCTGTTACGCGAAGAGCAGCCCACCGTCAGGCCCAACACCAACCCAAGCACCAGGACATCCATCCTCACGGCGACCCCCAAACGGAACACAAAACATCCACGCTTCATCCCATCCTGGCGCGGCGCATGGACATAGAGGATCGCCGCCACCAGCGAAAGCACCGGGGGTCCTCCCGTTGTCCGAGGGGCCTTGCGGCCAGGGTCCGGGTCACCCAGGCTGCCTTCCAGGAGAGGGGCGCACGCATGGGTCTCACCACAGCGGTGCTGTCCCCCTGGAGCGCCGGAGCGCCACGGCCGGCGAAGCCCCTCCCTCCGAACCCGCGGCGTGGTGGGCCCGCCACGGAGCCGACCGTGCAATCCCCCGGCGCGGCGGGTCGCGTCATTCCACCATCTCCCTTTTACAACCGTCGCCCGCTCCGCTATCCCGCGACCGTCACCAGGAGTGTCCCCGTGAAGCGAAGTCTGTGCGGTCTGCTCGTTGCCCTCGCGTTCACCGGCTGCAGTCAGGAGGCGCCCGGGAAGATCGAGCCCCTCCAGCGCCCACCGGGGGCGCCGCCCGCGTCCGCCAACGGGGAGGCCCCCGCGCCCGTCGTCGCCGCGCCCGCCATCCCCAAGGACGCCGTGCTGCTGCGCTGGAAGCCCGTCCAGGGCACCCCCATCGCCTTCCGCCTGTCGCTCGCGTTGGATCGCGCCGCGCCCGCCTTCGAATCCGCCCCGGCGGAGCCCAGGGCCGACAAGAAGAAGAAGGGCGGCAAGGACGCCCCGGCCCCCGCGCCCGTCGCCGCCGCGCCAGCCGCCGTCCCCAGCGAATACACCTACGTGCTGGAGCTGGACCGCGCCGGCGAGCGTCACCTGCGCATGACGCCCTCGGGAGGGGGCGCGCCGGAGGACGCCACCGTGAGCGACCGGGGCTTCGTCATCGACGGGCTTCCGGAGCGCGAGCGCAACCTGGCCACGCTCGTGCTGGAGCTGCCCCGCGACCCCGTGCGCCCCGGCGAGACCTGGTCGCTGGCCACCGCGCTGGTCACCCCGGATGCCCTGGGCACCCAGTTCCGCCGCGCCACCGGCGGCGCGGAGCGGCTCAACCGCGTGAAGCTCGTCTCCGTCAGCCCCGGCGACAACGGCGAACAGGTGGCCACGCTGGAGTACGAACTGCTGGAGCAGTTCGGAGGACTCCTCACCCCCGCGCGCGCCATCCCCGGTCGCCCTCCC
>SECN01000048.1 GCA_004173515.1 Myxococcaceae bacterium
GAGCTTGAGCGCGTTCTCCAGCACCGGCTGCACGGCCACGCGGGCGCGGTGCTCGGGCGGCTTGCGCGACAGCGTGCGCAGGTCCTGCACGATGTGCTTGAGCCGGGTGGCGCCCTCCACCGTCTCGCCCAGCGCCTCCAGGACGTCGTCCAGGTCGGCGCGGGGGACGGCCTGCCCCGCGAGCATCGGCTGCTTCAGGCGGTCCAGCTCCTCGCGGATGAAGGAGAGGTTGGCCAGCACGAAGGCCAGCGGGTTGTTCATCTCATGGCCCACCGCCGCCGCGAGCGACCCCAGCGCGGACAGCCGGTCCGCCTGGAACAGCTTCGCCTCCAACTGCTTGCGCAGCGTCACGTCGCGCGCGAACACGCGCAGGCCCGGCGGGTCCCAGAGCTGCGTGACGGTGAGCTCCCAGTAGCGGCCATCCAGGTGCACCGTGGGCGAGGGCTCGTTCGGGGGCGCCCCGCGCCAGGCCCAGGTGAGCGCCGCGTGCACCATGGGGTGCGTCGCGCCGCGCTCCACCAGGTCCTGGAACGCCACGTGCGTCGCGGGGTTCGCGTACCGCAGCTCCCCGTCCATGCCCAGCTCCAGCAGCGGCTCCGGGTGCAGCAGCGGAAAGGACGCCAGCCGGTACAGGGGCTCCTCCAGCGAGCGCAGCCCGGTGACGTCGCGCGCCAGCAGGCCCAGGCGCACGCCGGTGTCCCCGGGGGCGGGAGCACACGGGGTGATCTCCGCCGCGAAGACGCGCTCTTCACCGGCGACGGTGATCCGGTACTCCAGCCGTCCGTCGGAGCCGCCCTGGAGGACGGCGCGGACCAGGGACATGAGGGGCTCGCTCGCCTCGGCGCCCAGGACCTCGTCCAGTTTGCGGCCTCCGGCGCCGCGCACGTCGCGGCCGAACACGCGGCCCGACGGGGACCACAGGTGCAGACAGCGCCCCTCCGCGTCCAGTTCGCCCGTCACGTACTCCGCGCCGTGCGAGGGGCGGGGCCGGGACACGGGCGCGCCGGGCCCCGGGGAGCGCACGAAGCCCTCCACCCGGAAGGGGCCCATGAGCATCTCCAGGCCCGCGCCGTCGGTGTTCATCCGGGTGAGGACGGAGAGCAGCAGCTCCGAGTCCGCGTCCGACAGGCGCTTCGTCAGGATGAGGCCGTCGGCCAGCGTGGAGGAGGTGAAGAGAAAGGGCATCAACTGCGGTGCATCCGAGCCCAGGTACGACGTCAGCGTGGCGCGCATGGCGCGCGGGTCGGTGTGGTTGGAGAAGATGGCCGCCACGTCCGACTCGCCGCGCAGCACCGCGTCCAACGCCTTGCGGTAGGTGCCCAGGAAGCGCTGTTCGGAGAAGAGCGTGTCCGGGCGCAATCCCAACGACTCCAGGTGGCGCACGGGCAGCAGGTGGCCTCCGGTGGAGCGCGGCGCCACCCAGGCCACGCGCTTGCCCTGGAGCGTCTCCAGCGTGAGCGGCGCGTCCGCCCGACACACCAGCGCGGCATGGTAATGCCAGCTGCCTGAACGCACCGCGCGCAGCACCGCCCGGGCCTGCGGCTCAAAGGCATTGCACTGCTCGGCGGTCGCCCAGGCCATGTCCACGCGGCCCGCCGCCAGCTCCGCCTCCAATGCCTCATAGGTGGGAGACATGGACATCACCACCGGACGGCCCAGCCGCTCCGACAGGGCCCGCGCGAACAGCTCCACGCGGACGTGCTCCCTTATCTCTCCCAACGATGGGTAGAGCAGGCAACGGATGGGGGGGGCACTCGACGCGGTCACGGCTGAATCCTCCGGTTTCCCCCCTCTCCCGGCGGCCCTTGCTGCGGGCCTCCGGCTCACGACACCCGCCACCTTGCCTGATTTTTTACGCCATTGCACATAATTCCTGAATCACTGAAATAAATAGCTTCCCCCAGCTTTACCACAAACGGACCCAGGGTCGTGAGTGACCAGGGGTACCAGAAGGCGTCGGAACCCTGTTGAGAGGGATGGCACCGTGCCTGCACAGCAGGCGTGCAGGCGAAGGCAAACGCTTGAAAGGACAGGGACGGATGGCATTGAGAGGCAAGGCAGCGTGGCCCGGCGCCGCCGCGATGGCGGCGCTGGTGTGGTGGGGCGCCCGCGGTGTGGAGGCCGCGCCACGCCGTCCGGACGGGGCGGGGGTGGAGGCGAAGGTGCGCACGGGGGACGTCGTGTTCCACACGTCGGGTTCGCGGCAGTCGAAAGCCATCCAGGTGGCGACGCACAGCCCGCTGTCGCACGTGGGGCTGGTGGAGGTGACGCCAGAGGGGGCGTTCGTGGTGGAGGCGGTGCAGCCGGTGAAGCGCACCCCCTTCGCGCAATGGAAGGCGCGCGGGGTGAAGGGGCGGCTGCTGGTGTTGCGGCCCACGGGCGTGGAGGCCGAGGCGAAGCAGCGCGCGGTGGCGGAGGCGAAGCGGCACCTGGGCAAGCCGTATGACGCGCTCTTCGGGTGGGGGGACGAGGCGATGTACTGCTCGGAGCTGGTGCGCAAGGCGTACGCGGCGGGCGCGGGGGTGGCGTACGGGAAGATGGAGAAGCTGGGGTCGCTGGATGTGGCGGGCCTGAAGCGGGAGCTCTCCGAGCGCTACCGGGGGCCCCTGCCCGTGGACCTGGAGCTGGTGACGCCCGCGAGCCTGGCGGCCGATGCCCGGCTGGAGGTGGTGCACTCGGACTTTCCGGAGGCGCGCTGACGCGGGCGCCGTCGCTTCCGTTCGTTTCCTGGCGGCCCGAAAGCATGACCGGGGCTCACACGCGGGGTGAAGGACCGGTAGGGTTGGGGTCATGCGACACCTGCTTCTGCTGCTGCCCTTGTTCGCCCTCGCGGGCTGTCAGTCTCCCCAGGACGGGGTGAAGGTCACGGTCACCTCCACGGGCTTCCTGCCGGGCTGCCTCCAGGTGACGGCCCGGGACGACGCCAGCCAGGAGACCCGGTCCACGGCGCTGGCCGGCAAGGGCGCGCCTTCGGTGGGGGGCAGCGTGCTGGTGGGGGTCGTCCTGCCAGGGCATTGGGGCACCGCGCTCACAATCACAGCGGAGGCCTTCGAGACGCCCTTCGAGGCGGGCCAGGACTGCGCGGGGAAGGTCGTCGCGTCCGGGAACGGGCAGGTCTCCGTCGTCCGGGGCGAAGCGGCGAAGGGCAATCCTCCGGGCCTCACGCTGGCGCTCAGCGCCACGGATGAGGACGGAGATGGCTATGTCCCCAAGAACGACGACGGGACCGGCGGCACCGACTGCGATGACAGACCGACGGCGGGTGCATCCGTCCATCCGGGCGCCAAGGAGAATTGCAACGACCGGGATGACAACTGCGACGGCGACGATGACCAGACGCACTTCAAACTGGGGGTCGCCTGCGAGAACGACGGAGGTTGCACGGGGAGGCTCGAGTGCGCGTTCAACAAGGTCGACACCACGTGCAAGGCCCCCGAGCCGGAGTACGCCTGGGTCGACGGGGACGATGACAAGGTGGGCAAGGCGGGCGTGGAGCCCACCCGCTTCTGCGCCCCGAGCACCGTTCCCGACGCGGGGTACGTGCCATTCAGCGCGCGTCATGATGACTGTGATGACGGGAACAAGAACATCCATCCCCTGGCCACCGAGGCCTGCAACGGCGCGGACGACAACTGCGATGGAACCCCGGACAACATCGCGTTCGAGGACTGCATGACGCCCGACTCCCAATGCGTGGGGGCGAGGCAGTGCAAGGGAATCGCCGGAGACAAGGAGTGTGTCGCCACCGTCCCCGTCCCCACCTGGTACCCGGACAGCGACCTGGACGGGAAGGGACGCACGAACGCGGGCATTGCCTCCTGCAGCATCCAGGCGGGCGCCGGTTACATCACCGCGAGCGGCGACTGCGATGACGGCAATCCATTCATCCACGCCACCGCCCCGGAACTCTGTGATGAGCAGGACAACAATTGTGATGGCCAGACAGATGAAAACCAGGTCTGCGGCACCACGGCTCCTCCCCGCTGGGTGGGCAACCAGATTGGAACGGACAGCGGCCGGACCTGGTACGGAATCTCCCTCTACGGGAATGGGGGTGTCTGGCTTTCGGGCAGCGACAGCGGCCGGGGGGTGAAGAAACCGGGCGAAGCGGACTTCACGTTGCGCCCCGGCGCCTGCGCTGGCAACGCCCGCGCGCTCCACGCGGTCTGGGCCCATCCCGGCTCCGGCAAGGCCTACATGGGTGGCACCGAGGAGCGCCTGCTCATCCAGGAGGATTCCAGCACCGTCTGCGGGCCCCAGCCGAGCCTGAACTCCAACAGCAACGACACGGTCACCTACGGCCTGCTCGGCTTCGTCAGCGCCACGGATCCAGACGAGGTCCTGCTCTACGGTGTCGCCACCGAGGGGAACCTGAACGACGGAGCGACCTTCCGATGGAACGGTGAGGTCAACACCGTGGCCGCGCCCAGGATGAACGACACACCCCTCAAGGGCATCCATGGGCTCTCACCGGACCTGATGTTCGCGGTGGGCTCTTTCAAGAATCCCAGCAGCAGTGGCCCCAAGGGACGCATCCTCCGCTACCAGCCCGGCAGCACGTCCTGGGGGGACCTGAAAGAACCCGCGGGCGCCAAGGGACTCAACGCCGTCTGGGTCGTCCATTCGAAGCTCGCCTACGCGGTCGGCGACAACGGCACCTTCCTCCAATGGGATGGGACGAGCTGGGCCTTGGCGCCGTCGCCTTCGGGAGGTGAAAACCTCAATGGCGTGATGGCCTTTGGCAGCAACGCCATCTATGTCGCCTCCGCATCGGGCACGCTGTATCGCTATTACGATGGCATCTGGCACCCGTACGCCCTGCACAACGCATCCCTGACCTCCATCCGGGGCACCCGTCCCGACGACCTCTGGACGGCCGGAGCGCAGGGCAAGGCCTTCCACTACCCGGCCTGGCCCACGCCCGCGCTCCCGTAGCGCCCGGTTCACGGTGGGGCCGCGCGCCCCACCGTGGACCTGCCGTGGCTCAGCGCTTCACGCGCAGGACCTGGAACCCCTTGCCGCCCGCGCCGAAGCCCTTCAGGTTCTCCACCCGCACCACAAGGTCGCCGGAGGCCAGCACGCCCCACACGTCCGCGCGGGCCAGGGCCGTGCTCGCGGCCCGTTCGTAGCGCCGCGCCTCGCGCCACGTGGTGCCGTCCGCGCTGGTGAAGAGCCGCGCGTACACATCCGCTGCGGGCTGCACGTCCCCGACGTCCGCCCTGCCCGTCCCCAGCACCTGCCCCCCTCCTGGCAATCCCATCAGGGAGTACGCCGGACCCGGCAGCGTGAGGAGCGCGTCCACCCGCGCGCTGGCGAACACCCGCAAGAGCTTCGGGTGCTCCGGCTCATACAGCGTGGACTGGCCCAGCAGCAGCTCGCCCCCGGACAACACCGTGCCCGTCAGCGCGTTGGCGCCATAGCCTCCCATCACCTTCGCCCAGGTGCGGCCGCCGTCCGAGGAGCGCTGCACCGCCGCCTGCGCCGCGCTGCCGCCGAAGGTGGCCCACAGCACGCTGCGCACCGGATCCGCGAACAACGCCAGCCCGTGGCGCGACGCCTGGAACGTGAAGCGCACCGCCCACGTCGCCCCGCCATCCGTGCTGGCCCACAGCCGCACGGGCGTGTTCCCGGACGTCACCGTCTGGTACTCCAGGAAGAACACCGTGCTGCCCAGCTCCGCGAAGCTCTCCGGGGACGCCGCGCGGTACGTGCCCAGCGCCACCGCGTCCGTCCACGTCTGTCCGCCGTCCGTGGAGCGCTCCAGGTGGTAGCTGCCGCCCCGACTCATCTGCGCCAGCAGCGTCCCGTTCTTCAGCGCCGCCATCACCCAGAACGACGCCCCGCCCACGCCCTGGCCTCGCGCGCTGAACGTGCGCCCGCCGTCCGTGCTGGCCCACAACCGGGAACGGCCGCCGTCCAGCGCCAGCGCGTACACGGTGCCCGCGCCGTCCACCGCCAGCACCTCGTGCGTCGTGTTGGTGAGCACCGGCTCCAGCATCACCGGGCCCGGCACGCCGCCATCGCCGGGCACCGGGCCGCCGTCCGTCCCCGCGTCCACGCCGCCATCCGGAGCGCTCCCACCATCCGGAGTCCCCGCACCGCCATCCGGAGTCCCCACGCCCCCATCCGACGAGCCGCCGCCGCCCGGGGTGCCTCCGTCCTGTCCGGAGCCGCCCCCGCCCGGCTGGCGCGGCACCGCCACGCGCATCACCTTCGCGCTGGAGTTCGCGTCCGGTGAATCCCCGTAGAAGCACGGCACCTCCGTGACGCTGTCCGGCAGCACGTCCAGCGCGGAGAGGTAGCCCTTGAAGCTCGTGCGCGAGTCCAGCGTCACCGGGTCGCTGAACGTCCCGTCGCGCAGCACGCGGACCCGGAGCTCGTAGTCCGCGGCGGACTGCATGTGATTGTAGAAGACATACAGCGCGCTCCCCACCCGGGTGACCGCGGGCTGCAACGCCCAGTCCGGCGTGTTCTCCACCAGCGTGCGCGGCCCGAAGGACGTCCCGTCGAAGCGACGGTAATACAGACGCTCCGTCTCATCCTTGTAGACCAGGTGGATGCCGCCCCGGCCGTCCTCCACCGCGCTCAACGCCGCGCCATGGTAGATGCCGTCGGAGAACGCCTCCCGCACGGGCCCCCAGGTGTCCAGCGGGTCGTCCGCGTCGCGCACCCGCAGGCGCGTGGGTTCGAAGCCGTCGTGCATGGCGTAGAAGAAGACGAGCTTCGAGCCCACGCTCAGCATCCGCCCGCCGCCGCGCTTGCGCACCCGGCCCAGGTCCGGCTGCCGCTGGAAGCTGGAGCCCCCGTCCGTGGAGACGGCCACCACCGCCGTGGAGCCTCCGTCCGACTCCAGCCGGAACGCCTGCACCCACAGCCGCCCGCGCGAGTCCCGGGCCAGCAGCGCTCGCGAGTACGCCGTCGAGTCGTCCGCGTTGAACACCCGCACCGCCGGCTCCGGCGCCCAGGTGTGCCCGTCCTCCTGGTAGCGCCACCACTGGAACCAGACGTCGTGCCGCGACGAGGCCGCGAGCGAAGGCGCCTCGAACGCGTACACGAGCGCCACGTCCCGCCCCACCGCGACCAGCTCCGCCCGGTCATGGTGCGAGCCATCCGGCTGGATGGCGGCGAGCTTGTCGAAGGTCTGGAACCCGTCGTCGGAACGGAACAGGTTCAATCCCTCCCCACCCGCCCCCTGCTGTTGGATGGCCAGGAGCCACGTGGGCGCATGCCCGTTGCCTGTTTCAATCCGCACCGAGTGCCGATGCGCTGGCAGCGTCAGGGCATTGCCCCCGCTCGCCGGCACCATGGGCACCCCTCCCGCCGCCACCACCGTGGTCAGCAGGGCCCCTACCCAAGCCATCATCGCGATCCTCCCCCGTCCACACCCACCCCGAAGCTAGGGATGGGAGGCGGGGGAGCAATCCAGCGGAGGCTGTGAGTGCAGGGTCCACCCCTCCTGAAGCGGAGTGGTGGACACACATCCACCGCGTGACGCTTTCCGGTTCACGGAAAAGCGTGCACGCCAGTGCCAGGACTACTTCGTCTTGCGGCGGCGCGTGCCCGCGTCCGGCGCGCTCGTGCCGGCGTCGGTGCCCGTGTCCGTCGTGCCCGCGTCCGACATCGTGCCCGCGTCCGGCACGACGGTGGCCAGCGGCGGCGGCGGGTTGACGAGCTTCAGCGAGTCGAAGAACGCGTCCGCGGCCGGCGGCGCGGCGTTCGGGTTGAAGAGCACCAGCAGCGTGTACATGCGCGCGCCCACCAGGATGTTGCGCGCCCGGAGCTCGCCCACCGTCGGGGAGCTGACCGTGTAGGCCTTGCCCGGGTAGCCACCCTCCAGGGTGATGTCCTTCTCGTCCTTCAGCGTGCCCTGGACCTCCTTGGCCAGACCGTCCCGGCCCTCGTTCAGCAGGGCCTCGGGGGGGCGGCTCGCCACGAGCTTCTCCGGGTAGTCCGCGATGCTGACGGAGTAGAGGACGTCCATCGCGCGCGCGGAGTACGCGGCGGTGGTCACGGTGCCGGAGCCCAGCGGGACCTGCTTGCGGGCAATCTGCGGCTCCGCGGGCATGCCGATGCTGAAGCCTTCCGGCGCGTCGTAGGCCTTGAACTCCGGGCCCGCAGCGACGGCGTCCCCGCCCTCGTTGGGAACATCCTCGATGGTGGACTGGGCCTGCCGGCCATCACCGCCAGAGGAACCGGTGCTGCCGTCGGTCTTCTGCTGGTTGGCGCACGCGCCGGCGATGAGGGCGAGGGTGGTGAGCGAAGCAAGAAGGAGGCGGGACAACGGACGCATGGGCACGCTTCCTGATGTGAAAGAAGGGGAAGAAATGAAGTGTCCTGTCGGACGCTAGACGAAGTGCTCCGCCGCTGACTACCCGAGTTTCAGCGCGCCGCGAGGAACTGGCGCCAGCACCTCCCCCTCAAGCGTCGGGGGGAGGACAGCGTACACAGCCCGGAAGGTCGGCCCGGGAACTACTCGCCCAGGTACGCGCGCCGGATTTCGGCGCTCTCCAGCAGCGCCTTGCCGACGCCGGCCATCACCACCTCGCCCGTCTCCAGCACGTAGCCGTAGTGGGCGGCGTTGAGGGCCAGGTGCGCGTTCTGCTCCACCAGCAGCACGCTGACGCCGGTGGCGTTCACCTCGCGCAGGGTGCGGAAGATGGTCTCCGTCACCTGCGGCGCCAGGCCCAGGGACGGCTCGTCCAGCAGCAGCAGCTGCGGCTTGCTCAACAGGGCCCGGGCGATGGCCAGCATCTGCTGCTCGCCGCCGGACAGCGTGCCGGCCAGTTGGCGGCGGCGCTCCTTGAGCACCGGGAAGAGCGTGAAGCCCTTCTCCATGTCCTGTTCAATCTGGGCGGTGTCCTTGCGCAGGTACGCGCCCAGCTCCAGGTTCTCCTGCACGGTGAGGTTGGGGAAGATGCCCCGCCCTTCCGGCGCGTGCGCCATGCCGCGCGGCACCAGCTGGTGCGCCTTGAGGCCCGTGATGTCCTTGCCCTCCAGGGTGATGCGGCCCGCCGACGGCTTGAGCATGCCGCTCACCGCGCGCAGGGTGCTCGTCTTGCCCGCGCCGTTGGCGCCGATGAGGGCCACCATCTCGCCCTTGCCCACCTGCAGGGACACGCCCCGCAGCGCCTGGATGGGGTCTCGCAGATGCCCATCACCAGCTTCATGTCGTGCTCGATGACCAGCACCCCCAGCGAGAACTCGTCGCGCAAGCGGCGGATGAGCACCATCAGGTCCGCCTTCTCCCGCGTGTTCATGCCGGCCGCGGGTTCATCCAGCAGCAGCACCTTGGGCCGCGTGCCCAGCGCGCGGGCGATCTCCAGCCGGCGCTGCTCGCCATAGGGCAGGTTCTTCGCCTCCTCGTCGCGGCGGTGCGACAGGCCCATCACGTCCAGCAGGTGCTCCGCCTGGCGCGTCAGCTCCCGCTCCTCGCGCTGGAAGCCGGGGGTGAGCAAGAGCGCGCGCCACCAGTCGCGGTAGTTGCGCAGCGCCGTGCCCATCTTGGCGACCTGGCCCAGCTTCACCGGGTGCAGGGCGCCCTGCGCGCGGCAGGCCACCTTCACGTTGTCCAGCGCGGTGAGGGCGCGGAACAGGCGGATGTTCTGGAAGGTGCGCGCGAGGCCCAGGTGGTTGATTTGATGCGGCACCCAGCCGTTCACCTTCTGCCCGGCCACGCGCACCTCGCCCTCGGTGGGCTGGTACACGCCGGTGAGCACGTTGAAGGCGGTGGACTTGCCCGCGCCGTTGGGCCCGATGAGGCCCAAGAGGTCCCCCTGGCGCACGGTGAGGTTGAAGTCCGTGAGGGCCTTGAGGCCCCCGAAGCGGATGCTGACCCCGGAGGCCTGGAGCATCGCGTCGTGTGACGTGGCGGCCACGCTCATGACAGCCCCTTCTTCTTGCGGGGAAGCCAGCGCGGCAGCACGTCCCACAGCTCCTTCGTGCCGAACAGGCCCTGGGGCCGGAGCAGCATCAGCACCACCAGCAGGACGCCGTACACGGGCATGCGGATCTGATCCACCTTCTGCGCCAGGCTGCCCTCCGCGCCCATCGCGCCGAACAGCGAGCGCAGGCCCTCCGGCAGCAGGGTGAGGAAGATGGCCGCGACGATGGCGCCCGTGGTGGACCCCAGGCCGCCCAGCACCACCATGACGACGATCTCCATCGACTTCACGAAGGTGAACGAGCCGGGGTTGATGATGGGCACGAAGTGGGCGAACAGGCCGCCCGCGATGCCGGCGAAGAACGACGAGATGACGAACGCGCGGACCTTGTAGCCCGTGGTGTCCACGCCCATGGCCTCCGCGGCGACCTCGTCCTCGCGGATGGCCCAGAGGCTGCGGCCGTGACTGGAGCCCGCGATGCGACGGGCCACCAGCACCACCAGGAAGACCCAGAAGTACACCATGGCCACGCTGGAGTACTGCGGGATGCCCGACAGCCCCAGCGCGCGGCCGAACGCCTCCGTGTTCTGCACGAAGACGCGGATGATCTCCCCGAAGCCCAGCGTGACGATGGCCAGGTAGTCCCCGCGCAGGCGCAGCGACGGCAGGCCCACCAGGAAGCCGCAGAGCGCCGCGCAGACGCCGCCCGCGAGCAGCGCCACCACGAAGAGCACCTGGTCGCTGGCGGCCACCGGCAGGAAGGACAGCGCCACCTCCTTGAGCGACAGCGACGTGACGCCGGCGATGTACGCGCCCACCGCCATGAAGCCCGCGTGGCCGATGGAGAACTGGCCCGTCATGCCGTTCACGATGTTGAGGCTCACCGCGAGGATGATGTTCACCCCCACGACGGACAGCAGGTACGTGGCGAAGGGGGAGGCGCCCAGCAGCACCTCCGCCAGCGCCAGCACCGGCAGCGCGATGAGCACGGGGAGGATGCCGCGCAGCGCCGGGGGGATGGGGCCCGCCACGTCGTCGGAGAGGATCGTCGCGCCAGGGGTCGCCATCAGACCTTCTCCGCCGCGACCCGGCCGAAGAGGCCGCCCGGCTTCACCAGCAACACCAGGATGAGGAAGCCGAAGGCCACCGCGTCACGCCAGGTGCTGGCCGCGTAGCCCACGACGAACTCCTCCACGAGTCCCAACAGCAGCGCGCCCACCACGGCGCCCGGCACGTTGCCGATGCCGCCGATGACCGCCGCCACGAAGGCCTTGAGGCCCACGTACAGGCCCATCAGCGGACTCACGGAGGTGTCCTTGATGGCGTAGAGCAGGCCCGCGCCCGCCGCCAGCGCGCTGGAGAGCATGAACGTCAGCGCGATGATGCGGTCGGTGGGGATGCCCATCAGCGCCGCGGTGCGGTGGTCCCAGGACACCGCGCGCATCGCCTTGCCGAAGCGCGTCCGGTACACGAGGAACTGGAGCGCGCCCATCAGCGTCACGGCGATGAGGAAGCTGATGACCTGCCAGTTCCACACCACCACGTCGCGGTCGCCGATGATGAACCACTCGGTGGGGACGATGACCTCCGGGAAGGCCCGGGGGGAGGCGCCCGGCAGGAAGCCGATGTCCAACTGGAAGCCGTACGACAGCGCGAACGAGATGCCGATGGCGGTGATGAGCGCGGTGAGGCGCGGCTTCTCGCGCAGCGGCCGGTAGGCGAAGCGTTCGATGAGGAAGCCGAGCAGCGCGCAGCCGCCCATGGCCACCGCGAAGATGACGACCACGCCCCAGAGGGAACGCTGCGCCTCGCGCCCGAGGGCGAAGGCGGTCGCGTAGCCCATGTAGACGCCGACCATCATCACGTCGCCGTGGGCGAAGTTGATGAGCTTGAGGACGCCGTACACCATCGTGTAGCCCAGGATGGCGACCCGCGCGGCGTCATATGCCAGCGCCGCGAGCGCGTCCGGCACCGCGCCGTTGTAGTCCGCCTTGTAGTCCGCGATGAACTTCTTCACGAGCGCGTCCGGGTTGTCCGGCGAGTAGTGGTTGGAGAAGTAGCTGCCGTCGATGGCGCTGCCGCCCAGTTCGAAGAGCTTCTCGGAGTCCCAGCCGTCGCCGCCCATCAGCGGCACCTTCAGGCCCAGCTCGCGCGCCTGGCGGGCGATGACGCCCACCTCGCTGTAGTAGCCCGGCACGTAGATGCCTTCCGGCTGCGTCTTCTTGATGGCCGTCAGCTGCGCGCGGTAGTCCGTGTCGCCCTGGCTGTAGCTCTCCGTGACGGTGATCTTGCCGCCCAGCTCCGCGAACTTCTGGCGGAACACCTCCGTCAGGCCAATGGAGTAGGCGCTCTTGTTGTCCTGGAGCACCGCGACCTTGTTGAGCTTGAGGTTCTCCCGCGCGAACTTGGCCATCACGAAGCCCTGGAACGGGTCGATGAAGCAGACGCGGAAGATGTTGTCGCCCTTCTCCGTCACCGTGGGGTTGGTGGACGAGGGCGTAATCATCGGCACGCCGGCCGCCTGTGCCTTTTCCGCCATGGCGAGCGAGCTGGACGACGCCACCTCGCCCAGGATGAGCACCACCTTGTCCTGGGTAATCAGTCGGGTGACGGCCTGGGCTGCTTCCTCGGGCTTGCTCTGGTCGTCGTAGACGCGCACCACCAGCTTCTTGCCCTTCACGCCGCCCGCCGCGTTGGCCTCCTTCAGCGCCAGCGCGATGCCGTTGCGGCTGGAGATGCCGAAGGTGGCCTGCCCGCCCGTCAGCGCGCCCACTTCACCCAGGACGATGACGTCGTCGCCCGCCGGGGTGCCACCGCCCTGCGCCACGGCGGGGACCTGCGCCGCGGGCTGGCCGCCGCCCTCTCCCGTGGGCTGCGTCTTCTTCTCGCAGGCGACCGCCAGGACGGCGAGCGCGGCGAGGAGCATCGGGGCAAGTCGTCGCATGTGGGGGTTCCCTCCGGGGGGAGATGACGGCAAAGCCCCGGTTTTCTAGGGGAGCCCTCCCCATGGGTCAAGCGCACAGCTTGCGACCGGACTCCCGCGAACACCCTGAAACATCGCTGTGGTGCGCCCCGCCCCCTGCGTGCGTCCCCCGGGACTCAGCCTCCGAAGGGGGCGTGGGGGTCGCTCCAGAAGTGCTCCCGGCCTGACGGCCCGCGTCGCACCGGGGGCTCCGGCCGGTGTTCCGGGCCCCCTTCCGCCTCCTCCCCGGACACGCCCAGGGCACGCGCCAGGGCGTCCGCGCAGGGGTGCCATGCCCCGTCGTCCAGGGGCCAGGCAGGCGCATCCGTGAGGCCCTCCGTCATTCTGACGGGGGTCTTCGCCAGGGGGAACGCCTCCGGGAAGGACGCCTTCGACGCGGCCGCCCGGCCCCGACGGCGCAGGAGCCCACCGGCCACCAGCACCCCCGCCAGGCCCGCCATCCACCCGAGTCCCGGGCCGGGCTTCCGGAACCGGGCACCCGGGCGCCGGGAGCGCGAAGGGCCCCCGCTCCACGGCATGCCACTCCACCGCTTCGACCTCTGGCACAGGACCGTGCCTCGCATGGAAGGCTCCTCGCAGGCGGTCCGGGACACCCGGACCCGCGTCCACACGGTGGGGCGTCCGGGGCAGCGCGGCCAGCGGGGGGATGGGTCGCTTCGTCCCTGCACGCCCGCTGTGCTGACGGGAAGCACCGGGGTGGGCGTCCAGGGGCATGACAACGGCGGGCTGGGTGACGAGCCCCCGGATCACACAGCGTCAGGGGTTTTCTTGTCATTCATTGGACCCACCTTCCTGCTGATGGCCGTGGCGGGCACCTCGCGTCCCCTCCCCCCAGGAGCCCCAATCCCATGCGACGGACGACTTCCGGAGCTCCGCCCTGGCCACAACCGACCCGACGTGAAGTCACAAGGAGCCAGTCATGATCAACCGCAGCCAGATCAAAGAAGGCATGGTCGTCCTCAGCAGCGACGGTGAGAAGCTGGGCAAGGTGTTCGCCATCAGCGACGGCGAGTTCCATATCGAGAAGGGCATGTTCTTCCCGAAGGACTACCTGGTCCGCTACTCGGAGGTGCAGGGCCTCGACAAGGACGGGAGGATCATCCTCAACCACGGCAAGGAGGCCTTGAGCAGCCTGGCCGACTCCAGCAACACCGGAGCCCTGGGTGCGGCGGCCACCGGCGCGATGGGCGCCGTGAAGACGGGGGCGCAGAAGGTGACGGGCATGAAGGACCGCACCCTGGATCCGCGCGCCAACCTCAAGGGCACCGAGCGCATCGCGAACGACGACATCACGCTGCGCACCCACCATGAGGAGCTGGAGGTCATCAAGCACCAGCACCGTGCGGGCGAGGCCCAGGTGAGGAAGGTCGTCGTGGAGGAGATGAAGTCCATCCCTGTCTCGCTGCGCCACGAGGAGGTGGAGGTGACGCGCCGGGCGGTGGCCCCCCACACGCCCGACAACTCCGACTTCCGCGAGGAGACCATCCGCATCCCGCTGAGCGCGGAGGACGCGGAGCTGCAGAAGCGGGTGTACGCGGACGAAGACATCAGCCTGCGCAAGCGCCCCATCGATGAGGCCCGCAGCCTGGAGGGCCGCGTCCGCCACGAGGAGATCGAGGGCGTGACGGTGGTGCGCACCACCGAGGAGGACCTGGACGACGACAAGGTCCGCACCGGGTACAAGGCGGACTCCGACATGGATCCGCTCAAGCGCAGCTAAGTCCCGCACGTGCGAAATCCGTTCTGGCCTTGTGTCTCCTTCCCCCGCATGCCGCCTTCCCGCGGCGTGCGGGGGCTTCTTCAGCGCCCGCGTCCGCCGGGGCGCGCCGGAGGCTGGGCGATGGGCGTCGCGCGCGTCGGGGCCTCGCGGGCAGGGCTGGCGGAGGTCTCCATCCGCTGCGAGTCGCGCAACCGCTCCGGGAAGAGCCGGCCCATGAGCGCCGCCAGCACCGTGTCGCGCGCGGGCGGACACGCGGCCACCAGCCGGTCCGCCATGGCGTGGGCCGTGTCGAAGCGGGACTCGGGCGCCTTGGACAGCGCCACCGACAGCACGTTCCACAGCGGCACCGACACTTCTGGGGGCCGGGGCAGCTTGTCCTGGCAGATGGCCTTCATCGTGGCCAGCTCGTCGTCGCGGTCGAAAGCGCGCGTGCCGGTGAGCGCCTGGTAGAGGATGAGGCCCATGGCGAACAGGTCGCTTCGCGCATCCAGCTTCAGCCCCAGCGCCTGCTCCGGGGACATGTAGAGCGGCTTGCCCTTCACGATGCCCGGCAGCGTCACCGTGCGCTGCGCGCGCACCTTCGCCACGCCGAAGTCCAACACCTTCACCTGACCGTCGAAGCCGATCATCAGGTTGTGCGGCGACAGGTCGCGGTGCACCAGGTCCAGCGACGCGCCGTCCTCGCCCCTGAGCGCGTGCGCGGAGTGCAGCCCCAGCAGCGCCTGCGACACCACGGCCGACGCCAGCGCCGGCTCCAGCGGTCCCTTGAGCGCGCGCAAGAGCCGGTCCAGGTCGATGCCGTTCACCAGCTCCATGGCGATGTAGTACGCGCCCTGCGCCTCGCCGAAATCGTAGACGTGCACCAGGTTCGGGTGCGACAGCCGCAGGCCGATTCGCGCCTCGTCCAGGAACTGCTGCACCACCTCCGGCTGCGCCGTCAGGTGCGGCAGGATGCGCTTGAGCGCCACCAGCCGGCCCAGGCCCTCCGGCCCCCGCGTGCGGGCCACCAGCACCTGCGCCATGCCGCCCGTGCCCAGGGGCTTCACCACCTCGTAGCGGCCGATGCGCCCGCGATTCACGGGCGTGCCTTCCGCGTCCAGCTCATCCAGCCGCTCCAGCGGCCCCCGGCCGTCCGTCAGCGCCAGGAAGGACAGCACCGCCGAGTCGAGCTGTTCGCCAATCGCCTCCACCAGCCCCATCACCCGCCCGCCGCCGTCCTCGAAGGCGCCGTCCACCACCAGCCCCAACCCGCCCAGGTTGAGCCGCCCCAGCGTGAGCTGCACGCAGAAGAGCGTGCAGCCCTCGCGCAGCCGCCGGGGCCCGGTCCAGTGCGCCGCCTCGAAGACGTCCACGCCCAGCTCGCCCAGCACCCGCGTCAGCACCGGGCCGCGCGTGCCCCGCAGCGACACGAAGCCCGCCTTCGCATGCACCATCCGCGCGCACTGCGTGAGGAACACGTCCAGACCGGTGTCCAGGTCCAGACCGCGCTCCAGGCAGTCCTCGAGGATGTCGTCGGCCATCCGGTTCACGGCCGTCAGGCCGCGCAGGAAGGCGAGCTCTTCTTCGGGGGAATGGAACTCCACGCACCCATCAATACCCGAAAAGCCGGCGCTGAAAAGCGCCCGGGAGGTGGGATGTCAGACGCGTTCGCGGTCCAGCCGCACCGCCGAGGACAGGCGCTCCGGCAGTTCCGGGGAGGCCCGGGTGACGGGGTGCTCCAGCATGCCGTGCCGGTCCAGCATGTGCTCCAGGTGCGCCACGCGGGCGCGCAGCCCCTCCAGCTCCCCGGCGGACACCTGACCGCGGGCCTGGACCTCGCGCACGCGCAGCCACGTCTCCACCACGGGCTTGAGGGCGAAGCGCACCGTGAGGCCAAAAAGGGGCACGCCGACGGTCATGCCGGTGACCAGGATGATCACCACGGCTTCTGTCAGTTCCATGAGGGGGCTCCGGGGAAGAAAGGGGCGGACCCCCGGGCCTACGAACGCGGGCGCCGGGCGATTGCAGGCCCCGGCGTTTTCTGGCCCGGCGCGAAGCTCAGCCGGACTTGGCCTGGTCGCTGTAGATGGCGTCGGCGATGCGGTAGGCGCTGCCCTCCAGGCGCTGGAAGGCTTCGCGCAGGGCGCCCACGTCGGAGGTGTTGAGGATGGAGCGCAGGCGCTCCAGGTCCACCTTGATCTCCTCGCGGTCCTTCTCCGCCAGGAGGCTGGCGTACTCCTCCAGGCTCTTCTCCGTGGTGTAGATGAGCCCGTCCGCGTTGTTGCGCAGCTCCGCCAGCTCCTTCTTCTTCTTGTCGTCCGCGGAGTGCGACTGGGCGTCGGAGATCATCGTCTGGATCTCCGTCTCCGACAGGCCGGAGTTGCCCACCACGCGCACCTGCTGCTGCTTGCCGGTGCCCAGGTCGCGCGCGCTCACGTGCACGATGCCGTTCGCGTCGATGTCGAAGGACACTTCAATCTGCGGCACGCCACGGGGCGCCGGCGGGATGCCCACCAGTTCGAAGCGCGCGAGCGTCTTGTTGTCCGCCGCCATCTCGCGCTCGCCCTGGAGGACGTGCACGGACACGAGCGGCTGGTTGTCCACGGCGGTGGAGAACACCTGGCCCTTCTTGCAGGGGATGGTGGTGTTCTTGTCGATGATCTTCGTGAACACGCCGCCCGCGGTCTCCACGCCCAGCGACAGCGGCGTGACGTCCAAGAGGAGGACGTCCTTCACCTCGCCCTTGAGCACGCCGCCCTGGATGGCCGCGCCCACGGCGACGACCTCGTCGGGGTTGATGCCCTTGTGCGGCTCCTTGCCGAAGAACTCCTTCACCTTCTGCTGCACGCGGGGCATGCGCGTCATGCCGCCCACCAGGAGCACCTGGTTGATGGCCTGCGCGGTGACGCCCGCGTCCTTGAGCGCGATGCGGCACGGCTCGATGGAGCGGTCGATGAGGTCCGCGACCAGCGCCTCGAAGGTGGACCGGTCGATGGTCTCCGTGAGGTGCTTGGGGCCGGACGCGTCCGCGGTGATGAACGGGAGGTTGACCTCCGTCTCCGGGGCGCTGGACAGCTCGTGCTTGGCGCGCTCGGCGGCTTCCTTCAGGCGCTGGAGCGCCATGCGGTCCTTGCGCAGGTCCAGGCCGTTGTTGCCCTCGGCGAAGCGTTTGGCCAGGTAGTCGATGAGGCGCTGGTCGAAGTCCTCGCCGCCCAGGAACGTGTCGCCGTTGGTGCTCTTGACCTCGAACACGCCGGAGGTGAGCTCCAGGATGGAGATATCGAACGTGCCGCCGCCCAGGTCGTAGACGGCGATGCGCTCCGTGGGGCTGTCCTTCACCTTGTCCAGGCCGTACGCGAGCGCCGCGGCGGTGGGCTCGTTGATGATGCGCAGCACGCTCAGGCCCGCGATGCGGCCCGCGTCCTTGGTGGCCTGGCGCTGGCTGTCGTTGAAGTAGGCGGGGACGGTGATGACCGCCTCGGTGACGGGCTCACCGAGATAATCCTCCGCCGTCTGCTTCATCTTCATCAGCACGATGGCGCTGACTTCCGGCGGGCTGTAGCCCTTGCCGCGGATCTCCACCCACGCGTCGCCGTTGGGGCTGGCGGCCACCTTGAAGGAGCTGACGCCAATGGCCTTGCGCGCCTCCGGCGAGTCGTACTTGCGGCCGATGAGCCGCTTGGCCGCGAAGACCGTGTTCTCCGGGTTGGTGATGGCCTGCCGTTTGGCGATCTGCCCCACCAGGCGCTCACCGGAGTCGGTGAAGCCCACCATGGACGGGGTGGTGCGGCTGCCTTCGCTGTTGGGGATGACCACCGGCTCGCCGCCTTCCATGACGGCGACGCAGGAGTTCGTGGTGCCCAGGTCGATACCAATCACCTTCGCCATGACTACTGACTCCCCCCGGAGGAACTCTCGGAATCCGCGGGCGCCTGGGGCGCCTCGTTGCTGCTGGGCTGCGAATCGGTGCTGACGGGCGCGGCGGGCGGCGGGGCGACGACTTCCGGCGCGCGCGCGACGACGACCATCGCGGGACGCACCAGCCGGTCATTGAGGTGGAAGCCTCGCGCCACCTCATAGACGACGTGGCCGGCCGCGACGTCCGCGGTCTCCACCTGCTGGATGGCTTCGTGCAGGCGCGGGTCGAAGGGCTGCCCCCTGGCGCTGAAGCCCTTCACGCCGTGGCG
This sequence comes from Myxococcaceae bacterium, assembly GCA_004173515.1. GTDB lineage: Bacteria > Myxococcota > Myxococcia > Myxococcales > Myxococcaceae > Corallococcus. The sequence goes on from SECN01000048.1 coordinate 18,751, forward strand.
GGACAGCGCGTCCTCGAAGGACTTGCGCGTCATGGCCACGCCCTTCTGGAAGCTGTCGAAGTCGGTGGACTTGCTGGCGGCGTCGAGCGCGCGGTCCAGGTTGTCCATCACGGGGAGCAGGTCCTTGAGGATCTTCTCCGCGCCGAACTTCTGCACGTCCTCCTTCTCCTTCTGGGCGCGCTTCCGGTAGTTCTCCAGGTCCGCGGCGGCGCGCAGCGCGCGCTCCTGGAAGTCCTTGGCGCGCTCGTGCGCTTCCTTCAAGCGCTCCAGCGTCTCGCGGGCCTTGGCCTGGCTGAAGTCCAGCTGCGCGCGCAGGGACTCCACCTCCTGCCGGAGCGCGGCCGCGTCCTCGGTGGAGGGAAGGGATTCGGGGGTGGATGCGGCCGCTTCGGATTCGGAGGGGGCGACTTCCACCTCCACCTCCGTTTCCGAACCTGCGGTGTCCGCGCCTTCGTCCATCCGACGCTCGACGCTGGCAACCGCCTCGTCGATCACGTCCTGCCCGATGTCCGTCTGGATGCTGCCCTTGTCATTGGTGCCCGACACGGCGCGCACTATCTCACGCGCCGGGGAGCGATCCAACAGGACCCGAGGGAGGTTCACGCCGCGCCCTGCATGCGGGCAGGCGGAGGTTCATGCGCAACGGAACTTCACGCTCCGGGCGCGGGTTTCTTGCGGCCCAACGTTTTCTTGGAAGCCGATTTCTTCGCGGCCTTGGCGCCTTTCGGGGCTGGGGCGGCTTCAGTGGCCTTCTTGCGGCCGATGGACTTGGGGGCCTTGGCCGCCCTGGCCTTGTCCGCGCTCTTCGCCTTGGGCGCCGAGGCGCGGGGGGCGGCGGCGGCCGGGGGGGCCTCGGAAGCAGGCTCCGAGCCGGTTCCGGACGCGGCGGCTCCGGCGCCGGGCTTGAAGGCCTCCTCGACGGTGGTTTCGACGCGGCGCACGGCGGTTTCAATCTTCTCCGCGGCGGTCTTGGTGGTGGCGGCGGCCCAGGTGCGCAGCTGTTCCAGGCCTTCCTTCACCTTGGCCTGCTTCTCCGGGTCCTTCACTTCCTTGAGGAGCCGCTCGGCTTCACCCCGGAGGTCGTCCGTGGTGCGCTTGAGGTCCTCGCCGGTGCGCTTGAGGAAGTCCATCAACTGCCTGTCCCACTTCTCGGCCATGACCCGTCTCCTCCGCTCTGCCTGCCTTGAACCCATCCAACTGCACGTCCGACAGGAGCGCAAAGCCTTCCGCCCTGTCCAGACGCAGACGGCGGGATGCGCCATCGATTGCCTTGTGACAGCGCGTCAGCCGCCCTGGCTGGCGACAAGCGGGCGGCCGCGCGACAGTCCACTGCCCGACACGTTAAGGTGCGTGCCCTCTGCCGGAAAGCCGCCATCGCGCGGGGCCGGTGCTGGAGCTGCCCCATATGTCGCGGTCCATCCGAGCGGTCTGGTCGCTCGTCGTGCTCACCACCGTCGTGTCGCTGTCCGCCTGCACCTCCGAGGACCCGGAGACGGCGGGGCCCGTCCTTCCGGCGGTCACGCTGCGCGCGGCGACGGTGGGCGCGCCCTTCGAACAGGTGCTGACCGCGACCGGGGGCACGCCGCCGCTCACCTATACGGTGGGGACGCTGCCGCCGGGCTTCTCCTTCTATGGGGACAGCGGGCGGCTGGTGGGGCCCGCCACCGAAGCGGGGGAATGGACGCTGACGGTGGGCGTGCGCGACGCGACGGGCGCCCAGCAGACGCGGGGCTACGCCCTGAAGGCGTGGGCCGCGCCGGCGGTCGCCACCGAGTCGCCCCTGCCGGCCGGGACGGCGGGCGTCGACTTCACCTTCACCTTCACGGCCACCGGGGGGGCGCCGCCGCTGACCTGGTCGCAGGCGGGCGGCGCGCTGCCGCCGGGGCTGGCGCTGTCCGAGCAGGGCGTGCTGACGGGCACGCCGCAGGGTCCCGCGCTGTATGAGTTCACGCTGCGGGTGACGGACGCCAATGGCGTCATCGCGACGTCCGTGCTGCGGCTGCCCCTGCGCACCCCGAACGGGGACCTGCCGGACGGCGGTCCGGTGACGGACGCGGGGACGACGGATGGCGGGACGACGACGGACGGTGGCACGACGACGGACGCGGGTCCGGCGACGGCGGTGCCCCTGAAGGTGGGCAACTGGAACATCGAGTGGTTCGGGGACACGACGCCCGGCAACGGCCCGGACGACGAGGCCCTGCAACTGGCCAACGTGAAGGCGGTCCTCGCGGACGCGAGCGCGGACATCTGGGGCGTGGCGGAGATCGTGGACGTGGCCCAGTTCAACGCGCTGAAGGCGGGGCTGCCTGGCTACGACGGCTTCCTCGCCAATGATCCCGAGCGGGTGGGCGGCGAGTCCTACTACTACAGCGCGGCGGACCAGAAGGTCGGCGTGCTGTTCAAGACGGACGCGGTGCAGGTGCTGGCGGCGAACGTCGTGCTGGCCTCGTGCTCCAGCAACTTCGCCGGCCGGCCGCCGCTGCGCGTGGACCTGCGCGTGACGCGGGGCTCCACGAAGGTGGACCTGACGCTGATGGTGCTGCACATGAAGGCGTTCGCGGATTCGGACGCGTACACCCGGCGACAGGGCGCGTCGTCGTGCCTCAAGACCTACCTGGATGCGAACCTGCCCACGCAGAACGTGATGGTGGTGGGCGACTGGAACGATGACGTGGACACGTCCATCTACGTGACGAACCCGTCGCCGTTCCAGAACCTGGTGAGCGACCCGGCGCACTACAAGTTCCTCACCCAGGCGCTGTCGGAGGCGGGGGCGCGCTCCACGGTGAGCAACACCCAGTTCATCGACCATCAGCTGGTGACGAACGAGCTGGTGCCGTACCACGTGGCGGACTCCACGGTGGTGCTCAAGCCGGCCATCACCAACTACAAGAACACCACGTCCGACCACTACCCCATCCTCAGCCGCTTCGACTTCGGCACGCTGGCGCAGTCGCGCAGCGTGACGGTCACGGCGCCCAACGGCGGCGAGACGCTGTCGGCGGGCAGCGCGTTCGCCATCACCTGGACGTCGAACGGCGTCACGCAGGTGAACGTGCAGTATTCGTTGGACGGCACGGTGTGGCGCGACGTGGCGACGAACCTGTCGGCGGCGACCGGGCGCTACACGTGGACGGTGCCGAGCGAGTCCTCCACCACGGCGCGGGTGCGGGTGGCGGACGCGACGCGCGCCGACGTGGCGGACCTGAGTGACGGGGCGTTCACGCTGACGCGGCCGACGCAGCAGGTGTTCATCAACGAGTACCTGGCGCAGCCGTACAACGTCGCCGGTGGATCGACGCCGGACTACGACCAGCAGTTCGTGGAGCTCTACAACGCGGGGCCGGGTTCGGTGGACCTGAGCGGCTGGAAGATCCACGACGCGAAGTCGTATTCGGGCACGGATGCGGCGCGACACACGTTCGCGGCGGGCACGGTGGTGCCGGCGGGCAAGGGGTACGTGGTGTATTCGGGGGCCACGGCGCTGCCGCCGGGGGCGCAGTACGCGACGGTGTCCAACGGCGGGCAGGGGCTGCGCTTCGACCGGGGCGTGAACCAGAGCGGCGCGGGCGACACGGTGTACCTGGTGCGCGCGGACGGCACGGTGCAGGACAGCCATTCGTATGCGAATCCGCCCATGGATGTGCTTCAGGGCTATTCGTTCAACCGGAAGCCGGACAGGAGCGCCACGGGGTCCTGGGTCCTGGGCTACGAGCTTTCGTACCGCGACGCGACCCCGGGAAAGAGGGCGGACGGCACCGCGTTCTGACAGGGCCGCCGAAGCACGACTTCCACCCGGGGATCTGCTTGGGTGGACGCATGACTTCGCGACCCCGTTCCTTGAGCGCGGCCCCTGTTGGGCTGCGCTTCATGGCTGCTGTGATGTGCGTGTTGTTGTCGGCCTGTGGGACGGCGCGGGGGGCGGTGGCTCCGGCTCCTGAGGAGCTTCCGCGCCTCGTGCTGCTGCTGCGGGAGGCACCGGACGGGAGCTTCACGCAGGAGTGGCGTCCGGCGGAGGCGTCCGAGCTTGCCGGCTATGTGAAGGCGGATGAGGGACGGCGCATCGTGCGGACCGCTCGCTCCGTGCGGGATTGCGATGCGGAGCACCTGGAGTGCATGCGGGAATGCATGAGCCGCCGGCTTCCGGGTGGGTACGGGCATGTCCGCAACCCGCGCGGAAAGGGAGGGAAAGAGTCGTACTGCAACGGCAAGTGCCTGCAACCCCTCCTGGACTGCGCCGAGTTGGAGAAGCTCCGTCCCCAGGAATTGTCCTCCGTGACGGAGGCTTCAGGCTGGGCGAGCCGTCATCGCGAATCGCTTCTCCTCGGGAGCGTGGTCGTCATCGCAGGCGTGGTCTTCGTCATCGTGTCCGCAGGAGCAGGCCTCATCGTCCTTGCACCTGCCCTGCTCCTGACAAGCACCGAGGGTGACTTCGCACCATCCCTGGCAGAGGTTCTTCCATGACCCGACTCTTCGACCAGATCGAGGTGCTCGGACAGATTCTGCTCGACAAGCCTCCCGCAGTTCCTGGGAGCGAAGAGGCGATTCGCACCGCCGCGACCGCCATCCAATTCATCCAGGACACCGGACAGACCTACGACTTCGAGGACTATGTCCAGAGTCTCGAAGCGTACGCGCCCCCGCTCGTCATTGCCCGGTTCGGCACACGGGATGAGGCTGAAGCGGGGATGAAGGCTCGAAGGCGACCTCCCGCGGTGGCATTTGTACTGATCGCGGATGACTACTACTCCGCCATGTACATCCCGTCGCTCGGGAAGGTGCGACTGGTCGCGCTCCCCATCATCCTGGAGCACTACCTCGCGGAGATGGCGAACGACGGACCCAAGCCTTCAGGTCTGTCTTTCGAATCCAAGGCCGAGGCGGAGGCCTGGCTCCACCAGCAACCCACGCCCCCGCAGCAGGTCGTCGTCCTGATTGCCGGCGCCCCGTTCCTGGCCGCCTACCACCACCGCATCGACTACCGCGTCCTGTATCCCCTGCCCCCGCCCACGCCTCCTTCGCAGGAGACGTGAGCGCCGGGTGACAGTGATTACAGGCGGATCTGCAGGCGCACGCCGGGCTGGATCCAGACGTGGAGCGACTTCTGGTCACTCGGGACCTCGACGTCGTTCGACCCTCCGAACACCTCGGTGTCCACGTTCGAGTACTGCCCCACCGAAGCCGAGATGTACGGCCCCACCGCGATGGAGCGCGTGAACTGGAAGTCCACGCCGAAGTGCGCGTGCCCCAGGTCGAACCCGCGCACGCCCACCTTCGCGAGCGTGTCGTCGGACGTGCCCACCCGCAGCGAGCCGATCTCGTAGCCCACGCCCACGCCCACCCAGGGCCCCACGAAGCCTTCCGGCGCGAAGTGGTAGTCCAGGTCCACGCCGAAGCGCAGCACCCTCGCCTTGCACTCGGTCGTGTCATCGCAGCCGTCCGGCTTCGCGATGCCGTACTGGAAGTAGCCACCCAGCGAGAGGTGCCGGTTGAAGAAGTAGGAGAGGTCCACCTGCGGCGCCACCGTGTTGCCGAACAAGTCGGACTGCGACGTGTCCTCCACGGCGTCGCCCACCGGGATGCCGTACGCCCCGCGCACGCCCAGCGCCAGCCCGGAACCCGAGGACGCCTCCTGCGCCACCGCGGGCACCGCCAACAACGAAAGGGACATCACCAGCGAGGGGATGAGAGGTCGAGCAGTCATGTCGTTCACCGGAGAAAGAGACCGTCGTCGGACGGCGGGTGGATGCGTCGCCGCTGCGCACTGCAAGGGCACGGCCACCCGCGGCCAGGGCCTAACACCCAGGCGTCCATTTCCGCATCGCTCGGGAGCGGAATCGTCCCACCCGTCGGCAACCCGTCCTCCGCCCGACACCGTGCCCCGTGCGTCCTCGAATCATGACAGGCGTGTCAGTCTTTTCATCCCGCGCCGCGCGACTTATGGGGTAGCGCACCCACCTGTCAGGACCTCCCCGCATTGGCCCGCTTCATGCGAGGGTCCCGGCGAATTCCAGGGGGCGTGGGCCCCTGGGGGAGGACTCACATGCGACGTGGTTGGCTGGGAATGGCACTGCTGGTGATGGTGGCCTGTGGAGAGGATGAGAGCCTGGAGGTGGCGCTCGCGGAGGTGAACGGCTCGGGTGTCACCGGCACGTTGTTCGCGGCGGAGACGCCGGGCAAGTCGGGGCTGGGGGAGACGCGCTTCAACTTCACCGCCATCGACAACACGGCGGTCGCCGCGGGGGCCGCCGCGAGGCCCATGGTGGGCTTCCTCCATGAAGGCCGGTGCGCGACGCTCGGCATCTCCGAGCACACGGAGGGCTTCGAGCCGGGCGGCTACTCGCATCAGATGTTCTACGTGGTCGTCGAGCGCGACTCCCACGCGGATCAACTGGATGAGTACCGGGGCTCGCACGCGTTCGCCATCCACCTGCGCGTGACCGACTTCAACGACGACAGCGGCGCGGTCCTGGCCTGCGGCGACCTCTGAGGCACGTGCCGACATGGAACCGTTGACCGAGAACTCCGACGTCGTCCGCTGGTTGCGTGAGGAACGCTCGAACCGGGGGCTGGCGCGCATCGAGTTGTCCGCCGCGCTGAAGTACCAGGGTGAAATCTACGACGACACGCTGCTCTTCACCGCGCTGGATGGCGCGCTGAGCTTCGGCACCCTCCCCGACGACCAGCGCACCCAAGTCCGGGGCCTGCTGCGTCAGCACCACGCGGAAGACACCGCGCGCGGGAACATCGAGCTGTCCGTGGTCTGCGATGCCACCTCCGCGCCGAGCATCCGGTTGACGGACGAGCTGCAACGGCACCGCGCGGAGCAGGAGCAGGCCCGCGCGGAGGCCCGGTTCGACACCCGGCCCTACGGGCGCGCGCTGGCGCAGCGGGTGGCGGAGATCCTGGATGCCGGGGGCGAGCTGTCGGTCACCATCGATCCCCGGGAGGGCTTGCTCCGAGCGATGTGGAAGCCCGACAGTGGAACGTATGCCCATGGGCTGCGGTACGCGGAAGGGGACTCGGAAGCCTTGGTGACGTTCGCGTCGCGGGACGAGTTCATCCGCTGGCTCGCGGAGCGCAGCGACGAGGACTTCGCCAAGGAAGACCGTCCCGAGGATCCGCTTGCCTGGGGTCACGGGACCTTCGACCGCGCGTTCTTCGCCCGGAAGACGGGACAGCGGTCGTAGCGGGTCCGCGGTGGGAGCCCCTTCGTCGAACGGACAGAGGCGCCCCCGTGACCGCCCTCCCGCATCCTGATTCCTCTCTCCCATTCCCCAGGTAGGCTGGGTTCTCATGCCACGTCCGCGAAACACAGGGTCCTCGCGGGCCAGGAGGGCCCATTCATGTCATCCCTATCTGTTAGGTTTGAAGGATGGAGGTGACCCGTGATGTCGCTGTCCTCTTCGGTCATTCCCGTGGTGCTGGTGGCCCTGGTCGGTTCGGCGGCGGTGGCCCAGTCTGGGACTCCAGCGGGTCGGGAGCGCAAGGCCCGGCAGCTCACGCTGCACGCGGAAGAGCCCCCGGCGCTGCATCCGCTGCACATCGCCGCCCGCGAGGTCACCACCGTCACGTTCGATGCGCCCATCGCTCCGGACTCCGTGGACCGGGCCGCGCTCGCGCCGTTCTTCTCTCGCGTCGGTGTCTACGCGGACGCGCTGGTGCTCAAGGCCGCCGTGGACCTGCCGGAGGGACGCGGACCCGTCATCACCGTGCGCTTCGCTGGCGAGGGTGCGCCGTCACAGGTGGGGTTCGTGCTCACGACCGTGGATGCGGAAGTGGATTCGCAGGTGGAGGTCTTCCGGCACGGGCGCACCGCGCAGGAGTTGGGGAAGGAACTGGCGGACCTGCGGGCCCGGTGCGCTGTCACGGAGGCGGGCTTCGCGACGCTGCGGGCGCAGTGCGCGCTCAGTGGATTGGGGGGCGCGGTGCTGACAGGGGCGGTCACCTCGGATGGCGTTGCCGTGAAGCATCTTGCTCGACCGACCGCGAGCCTGGGGCTGAGAGCAGAGGGTCCCCATGTGCTCTACCGCTCCGGGGACACACTTGCGCTGGCGACAACCCTGATCAATTCCGACGATGCACGTCCCTGGGTCCCAGGAGTCGCGCGTGTGACACCACGGACCTTGGATGGTGGCGTGTTGCCAGCCCGCGAGCATCCCCTGCTCCTGCGTGAAAGGCAGCTCCAGCCCGGAACTCGCGCCCCGGTGGTGGTGGAGTGGTACGTCCCTCCAGGCGCACCTCCTGGCACGCACTTCACCCTGGAACTGCTGGACGCCACTGGCGAGCGCGGCGTCCGGTGGGAGCAGGTGACACCATGAGCCGCCATGGCACGCTTTCGGTGGAGGTGGCCCATGCGCGGTGAGCCTTCTTCCGGAGAAGCAACACGGCGGCAGGGGGTTGAGCCTTCGCTGCGGGTGTTGTCCGTGGATGCACTTCCTCAAGGCACACGGGTAGGTCGCTGGGAGATCCTGCGTCGTCTGGCAGCGGGGGGCTATGGCACCGTCTACGCCGTGCGCAGGGCGGACAGACCCCGTGCCCACGCTCATGCCCTGAAACTGGCCCGCCACTTCGACAGCCCCTGGTTCTCACGCGAGGCCGAAATCCTGTCCCGCTTGCGTCACCCGGGCGTGCCCCGCCTGATGGCCGCCGATGCATGGCGACCGGGCGTCGGGAGCTATCCGTTCCTGGTGATGGAACACGTGGAGGGCGAGTCGCTCTACGCGTGGTCCAGCGCTCGCAATCCCACGGCGCGCGAAGTGGGCGCATTGCTCGCGCAAGCCGCGGAGGTGCTGGCCTTCGCGCATCAACGCGGCGTCCTCCATCGCGACATCAAGGGCGACAATGTCCGGGTCCAACCTGGGGGACGGCTCAAGCTCCTGGATTGGGGCGCGGGCTGGCATCCGGAGGCAACGCCTCTCACGGGCACGGGACAGCTTCCACCTGGCACGGCGCACTACTACAGCCCCCAGTTGCACCAATGGCGGGCCTCCGCGCACCTTCAGCTCGCGGAGAAGTCCCCCACCTATTCGGTGGCGGATGAACTGTATGCCCTGGGCGTGTCCTTCTACCGACTGCTGACCGAGACCTATCCAGCGTCAGCATCGGGCCCTGACGGATTCAGACTGGGAGAGGACCGCACGAATCCCTCCGTCTCGTTGATCAATCCGCGGGTGCCCAAGGCACTCGCATCCCTCATCGACCGATTGCTCGTCTTCGCCCCCGAAGCGCGGCCTCCGAGCGCATCCGCCCTGTCTTCCGAAGTCCAGAGCGCCCTGGCCCACGCAGATGCGGAGTGGGACGTGACGCTGTTCGACTGGGCCTTCCCGCCCTCTCCCCAATCGCGCACCACGCAGGAGGAAGCGGGTGCGGTGGGACCGGTGGCCCCTGGACAGGAAGTCGCGCTCCAACATGCGCGCCTCCAACGCAGGGACCAACTGCAAGGGATGCGCGATGCCCGGGAACTGCGTCGACGTGTCCCCGCGCATGTGGCCCACATGGAAGCACGAGCCATTCTCGCCGCCAGTCCGGCGCGACACCGTCAGACGCTGCGGACAGCGTGGCGCAGGGGTGTGCTGGGAATCCTGTTCCTGCTGCCCCTGGTCTGGATGGCCTGGAGCCTGCGAGCCCTTCCGAAGCAGGAGCCTACCGGCGCGTCCGTCAGCATCCCCGCTTCGCCACCGATGGCGCGGCCGACAACGCCCGACCAAGCTGCCGCGCCCGGGGCGGCCTCTTCTTCCCATGTGCCGCGCCCGCTGGAGAAGAAAGCCATGGCAGTCCCCTTGAAGAAGGACCGTGCCTCCCGCTCCCGTTCGATCGCCCAAGGCTGCACGCTGGCCATCGGCGCGGCATCCACCCTGGTCGCCTGCGCGGGCACGCCCCTGCGTCCCGAACCCCAACGCTGTCCCCAGGCCGCCCTGGACGCGATGAAGGAACTGGGATTGCGGAGGGATGCCAAGGGGGGCCTCACGCTCGACATCCGCTACCCCTGGAGGATGGATGCCGAGGACGTCACCGTGAGCGACGGTGACATCGTCAGCGTCCTGAAGGAGCGGCACAGAGGGCTTCCTGAAGGCACCCTGCTCTACGGACGGCTGTGGACGGGCGGAGAGCGGGTCGTCGGCCACTACACCCGCGCGGAAACGCCAGACGGCCACACCTACCCCGTCTGTTTGGTCCTCGGGAACCCGGAAGACGGCGGCTGGTGGAAGAACCCCGGCTCCAAGCCCGGGGCCACCACCGTGCCTCGCACCGTGGGCTACACCGTCGTGGATGCCTTTCCCTGACCCTCTCGAAGGTCGCGGCGGTTCGGTGATACCTGGGGGCCCATGGCCCCCGACCAGGAGCAGGAACAGCCCCGGCACCTCGTGCTCTACAATCCCCGGCCCGACGTGGGCTGGCGCTACGCCATCTACACGGAGCCGCTCGCGGTCATCGACGGGCGGCTGCTGGACTGCCCGCTCACGGCCTCCTTCGACGAGGCTCGGGCCCACATGGAGCGGACGCTGACGGAGCTCTTCGGGGGCAGCCACACGCTGCGGTGGACCCCGGACTCCCAGCCGGGATGGTGGAAGGGCGAGGTGCTCGCCCCCCTCCCGCCCACGGGTTGAGCCCTTCCTTCGGGCTACTCCAGCAGATCCAACACAGCCAGCGGCTCCCTGGCCTCCAGGAGGTCCAGGCGGTGACGGGCCTTCACCGCCAGTTCGAGCGGCTGCACCCCATGACCGAACCAGGCGTGAGCGATCCGATCGATCCCCGCGCCAAGCAGGGACGCGACGGTCCGCAGGCTGGCGCGCAGCGCGACGGCATCCGTCTTTCCTCCGTGCAGCACCAGATTGCGTTGACGGTAGAGCCGGCGAAAGGCGCGCACCGCATACCCTTCAATGTCCTTGAGCTTCTTCTGGGGATCCTTGAGCAGTCCGTCCATTCGTGCGACCGCCGCCTTCTGACTCCAATCCTCCGGGGCCCAGGAAAGTGGCTGGGCTTGACGAATGGCATGGCCCATCAGGGCCGCACGGTCGCGACCGCTGGCGCTCTGGCGGAGCTTCTCCCGAAGGAGGCTGTCACCGCTTCTGCCCTGGAAGGACGCCAGCAGCGTCAGCTCGGCTCGGGGAAACGAGCAAGCCACCAGGGATGCCAGTCGATCCCCTGCGGGCGATTTCTGGCCATCCCCGGGCGCGACCAGGAGCGCCTCGATGGCAGCCCATCCAGCGGCGACCGCGACCACCGCGGGAGCATCCAGTTGCCCGAGAAGCTCGAAGGCAGCATCCACCCGGCTGGGAGCCCCGTACTCGAACAACTGGGCTTGACGCTCCAGGCTCCGGACCTCGACGCGACGCTGGCGACGCAGGGGCAAGGGTTGGTTGAAGCCTTCGACGTACGCGTGCTCTGCGGGCCGCATCTGATGGCCCGCGCCTATCAGAAGCCTGGCGGCCAGCTTCTCCACGGTTTCCGAAGCCTGCTCGGCCGCGGAGAAGGCGTCGCGTGAATGAAGGGTCAGCAGCCAGCCTCCGCCCTGTCGGACGTGGGTCGGATCGAAGCCGTTCGTGGAGAGCCACTTCGAGACCGTGGGGGCGTCACACCACTGCGACGGCGGGAGCCCTGATGTGCCGAGCGCGCTGTTCACGGGCAGGAGGACGCGAAAGTCAGACGGCGGTGTGCGGGCCAACGCATGCGCATCCTCCAGCAACTCCGCCAACGTGTAGACCTGCTTGGAGTGCAGGAGCCGGTACTTGAACCACCGGTGGAGGAAGTCCGGACTGAACCCCGCGTCGAGGAGGTGTGACGCGACAGCACGGGCGAGTCGCTCCGGCTTGACCGGCAGGCCGAGAGCGATCCGCTGGGACCAACGCGACAGGTACGACGCATCGATCTGCTCGGTGAGTCGAATCACCGCGGGCATTTCTCCTGAGCGGGGCCTCAGCGGCGAGCCAAGGAGGCGCTGCAGCAAGTTTCGAGAAGGTGGCGCGATGCCTTCGTCCTGCCCCAGGGCCTTGGACAATTCATTCGCCAACCACTCGACGGCCTTCTCCGAAAGAATGCCCGCGGGCACTGCGTCCACCGCCTCTAGAAGCTCCCGAAGACTGAGGACCGTCCCGACCTCCCACAGCCCCCGAAACCATCCGGTCTGGGCCGCGAAGAATTCGAGGAGACGTGCCGCGACCCACTGAGAAGCCTCCTTGCTTTCAAGCATCGAGCGCCCTAGTTTTGAGGGCAGGTCACTTGACCGCCCTCTCTACGGAGGCCGTCCCATGTGGGGGAGCAGTCCCCCCCTCTGGTCTCGGCCTCCATTTTTTTGTCTGAGCGCAGGGCTCGTGCCGGGGCGCCTACGTGCAAGGCTTCGTCCCCACGAAGGTCCCACGCCCAGGGTTGAGTCCAGCTCCGGGACCCTGCCCGCGCGCGAAAACGCCCCCCGGACGACCCGAGTCCCGGGGTCATTGCGTATCTCCTTTTCAGAAGGGCCAGGGAGGGCCGGGCATGGGGCCCGGCCGGGGCCCGCGCAACGCCACGGAGCTTCCGCGTGCTGCCAGGAAACGAACGGTCCGTCTTGGAGGCCTTCCGCCGGGGGGACACCCCGGTGCTCACCCAGGTCTACCGCGCCTATTCGCCGGAGGTGCTGCGCTACCTGTCGCGCCGCTTCTCCGTGCACTCGGAGACGGGCATGCGGTCGGTGGCGCTCACGCCGCTGGACCTGGACGCCGCCCATCAGGAGACCTTCGTGCGGGCCTTCCGCCCCCACATGCGCACGGCCTACGACGGGGTGCGCCCCTACCTGGGCTTCCTGCTCACCGTGGCCCGCTCCACCGCCATCGACCTGATGCGCGCCTCCGGCCGGGTCGCCCGGGAAGCCATCCCGTTGGATGACGCGCCGGAGCTGGTGCACGCCCCCGACGACGGCCGCAGCCCGGAAGAGGAAGCCCTCAGCTCCGAGGTCCGCTCCCTGGTGCGCCGCTTCCTGGACGCCCTGCCCGCCGAAGGCCGCGCCCTGGCGCAGCTTCGCTTCATGGACGGCCTGTCCCAGGAGTCCGCCGCCGACGCGCTGAAGCTCACCCGAGGCGAGGTGCGCGTGCGCGAGCGCAGGTTGCGCGTGCAGTTCACCGAACACCTGAAGGACTCGGGGTGGTTGGACAGTGACATCGCACCGGGACGCCTGGAACTGGGCGCCCTGCTGGCCACGCTGGCCCTGTGCGCCATCCCATTCGGGAGCCTCCCATGAAGTGGTACGAACGCCATGTGGACGCGGGGCTGACGCGCTGGTCCCTGGGGGAGCTGTCCGCCCCCGAATCCTCGCGACTGCTACGCCACGCCCACGCCTGCGACCGCTGCGGCACCCGGTACAACAAGTGGGTCCGCGCCCACCGCGTCTTCGAATCCGGCCACCCGGACACGCCCACCGCCATCGAGTTGGAGACGCTCACCGTCGCGGGCCTGGAGGCCGCCCTCACCTCGGCCGCCCCCGCCGACGCCGTCAACGCCCGCTGGCCCACGTTGGCCGTGCTGGGCGCCACGCTCGTGGCCCTGTTCCTGGCCGTGGTGGTGACGCCCTCCGCTACCGGCCCCGGCGTCAGCACACCCACCGAACCCGAGTGGAGCCCCCGGGGCGTCGTGCACGATCCCGCCCCGCCTGGCACGCCCCTGGCGCAGCCCGTGCTGCGCATCTTCTGCGCCGTGCCCGGCCAGTCGCTGCGCGAGCTGAAGGCCGGGACGGCTTGCGCGCCGGGGGCCACGCTGGCCTTCGCGGCGGGGGCCCGTTTGCCCTACACGCACGTGGCGGTGCGGGTGCGCATCAATGGAAAGGAAGAGGTCAACGGGCCGTTTGCCTTGAGCGGCAAGGCCGGCGAGGAGCGCCCCCTGGAGCTGACGTTCGCGCTGCCCGCGACGTCCGATATGGCCGAGGTCACCGCCTCGTTCTCCGCACACCCGGATGCTGCCCTGGCGGCCCTGCGTGGCGGGACGACGGAGGGGGTGGTGGTGCTCAGGCAGGAGGTCCGGGTAGAGGAAGGTCCATGAACAAGTGGGAGATGCTCCTGGGTGCGGCCCTGCTGATGGCGGCTCCGGAGGCATTGGCGGAAACGGTGCGGCGGGCGCTCGTCATCGCCCACAACGGCAGCGACGACCCGGCCCTGGCGCCCCTGCGCTACGCGGACGACGACGGCGTGCTGTGGGCGGAGACGCTCAAGCGCCTGGGCGTGGAGACCACGCTGCTGGTGGATCCGGACGAGGCCACGCGGCTGTCCGGCAGCCTGGTGCTGAAGTCCGCCCAGGTCCCCACGCGCGCGGCGGTGGAGCAGGCGGTGAAGAAGCTCCAGGCGTCGTCGCTCGCGGACCGCGCGGCGGGACGCCAGACGGACGTGCTCATCGTCTACGTGGGGCACGGCAACACGGACGACGCGGGCCGCTCCTACTTCACGCTCGCGGACGCGCGCCTGGACAGGACCAGCCTCTATTCGGAGGTCGTGGATCCGCTGGGCGCGGACTACGTGCACGTCATCGCGGACGCGTGCCGCGCGTCGGGCGTGGTGGGCCGCCGAGGGGGAAAGCCGGACGCGGCGGTGCTGGCGGAGCTGCGCGGGGTGCTCGCGCGCGAACAGCTGGCGGCGCGGCCCAACGTGGGCGCCCTCTTCGCGGAGAGCGACGACGGGGAGACGCACGAGTGGTCGCGCATCCGCGCCGGCGTCTTCAGCCACGTGGCGCGCTCCGGCCTGCTGGGCGGCGCGGACATCAACGGCGACGGACAGGTGGAGTACAGCGAGCTGGCCGCGTTCGTGGCCGCGTCGCTGCACGGCGTGAAGGGGATGCCCGCGCGGCTGTCGGTGAATGCCTTCGCGCCCACCGCCGCGCCCCGGCGTCCGCTGGTGGGCCCCGCGCCGGAGGGGCCCCAGGTCACCTTCCCCGCGGGCTTCGAGTACGCGCGCCTCTCCGTGGAGGACGCGGACGGACAGCGGCTGGTGGACGTGCGGCGCTCGCCGCAGCAGTGGACGCAGATATTGCTGCCGCCGCGCGACGTGTACTGGGTGCGCGCCCCGAACGCGGAGGCGCGCGTGACGCTGGCGGAGCTGTCGTCCGGGACGCCGGAGCTGCGCCCCCGCGAGTTGCAGGAGCGCGGCCCCGCGGAGGAGGCGCTGCGGCGCGGGCTGTTCGCCGTGCCGTTGGACCGGTCGTTCTATGACGAGTACGTGGTCGCCGCGGGCCTGGTGCCGGTGGACTTCACGACGCTGTTCCACCCGCCCGCCGTCGGGGGGCTGATGCCCCGGCTGGCCGCGCCAGCGTCGGAGTCCGGCGCGGCGTGGGAGCTGGGCCTGGGCGCGGGGCGCTCGCCGCTGGGACTGGCGAGCTTCGCCACCGGGCCCAGCCTGTCGTGGCGCAATCCAACGTCGTCGCACCTGCTGTACTACGGCGTGCGCGGGGCCTACGGCGTGACGCCGCTCGCGGCCCGGGACGGCATCCGGCTGCACCGCTTCACGTTGGAGGGACTGGTGGGCCTCCAGAATCCGGCGCGCACGCCGCTGTTCGCGGAGGTGGGCGCAGGCTGGGGCCTGCTGGGCCTGACGGCGCCGGGCTTCCGGCAGGCGGACCCCACGATGCTGACCACCCATGTGGCCGCGGGCGTCACCGGGCGGCTGGCGGGCATGAAGTTGCGATTGTCGGCCCAGGTGGGCCTGGACCGCGTCACCGCCAACGGGCGGACCGGCGTGGATCCGCAGTACGGCCTGGAAATCACCCTCCGGCGCTAGCGGACACGGGCCACCGGGCCCGGCCGTGTCCGTGTGTCGTGCGCCGGCCCGCGCACGCCGCGCCACACCCCGAGCCCCTGACGGTCCCCACCGTGTCCCGTTCGTTCCTCCTGCACGTCGTGCTGTCGAACACCGTCATGTCCGTGCTGCTGGCGGGCTGCGATCCCCTCTGCGTCACCGGCCTCTCCCCGCCGGAGCGCGGCTCCGCGTACATGGACGACGCGGGCGTCTGTGTCGTCGTCGTGGAGGCGCCCGACGGCCATGACGCGGGCCTTGGCGGATCCGACGCGGGCGCGCAAGGCGATGGCGGCGCCAGGGCGGACTCCGAGGACGCGGGCTCGCAGGACGCGGGGACGGGGCTTCCGTAGTCCCGGGCTTCGGGGGAGCCGAAGCGGCGGTTGCGGGGTGTGGAAGCCGGCGCCTACAGTCGCCGCCCCTCCCGGGAGACAGCCCAGCCCATGTCGTCGAACGTCCCCCTTCCCGCCTCCGTCCCCACGTCGTCCAGCCGCGCCCTCTTCGTGGCGCGAGCGCTGGCGGTGCTCGGAGGGCTGGGCTGGTTCCTGTGGTTGGGAGGCGGGCCGGTGCTGCCGCCCACGCGCATCGACTGGATGATGCGCGAGGACTGGGCCGCGCACATCTTCGGCTGGCTCTTCTTCCGCAACGCGGACTGGCAGCTTCCGCTGGGCGCGGCGCCCAACCACTTCTTCCCCTACGGCTCGTCGGTGGCGCTCACCGACGGCAACCCATGGCTGGCCGTCCTCATCAAACCCTTCAACGCGCTCTTGCCCGTGGACTTCCAGTACACCGGGCCGTGGCTGGGCCTGTGCTACGCCCTGATGGGGTACTTCGGCGCGAGGCTGGTGGAGACGGTGTCGCCGCGCGCGGTGCCCGTGGCGCTGGGCGGCGCGCTCCTGGCGCTGTCCCCGGCGATGGCGGCGCGCTTCAGCCACCCCACGCTGTGCGCGCACTGGCTGCTGGTGGCCCTCTTGTGGCTCAACCTGCGCGACCTGCCGGACGCGCGCACCGCGACGCGGAGCCTGGGCCTCGCGGCCCTCTTCAACGCCGTGGCCTCCGGCACCCATCCGTACTGGGTGGCCATGCTGATGCCGCTGACGTTGAGCTTGAGCGTGCGCATCGTCTGGAGCCGGAAACTCGGCCTCGCGCGCGTCGCGGGCGCGGTCGCCGGCATCATCGGGTTGGACGTGCTGCTGTTCGCCGTCTTCGGCTACTTCGGCGGACAGGGGCTGGGCGCGGAGGGCTTCGGTGAGTTCTCCGCGGACCTGGCCACGCTGGTGAACCCCATGGGCTGGTCGCGCCTCCTGCCGGACCTGCCCGCCGCGCCCCGGCAGGGTGAAGGCTTCGGTTATCTGGGCGCGGGGGCGCTGCTGCTCGTCGTGCTGGCGGCGGTGAGCGTCCTCGTGCGCCTGCGTGAAGCGCGCACGGTGGACTGGCGCCGCGTGCTGCCGGCCGCGGTCGTGGTGGGGTTGATGGCGGTCTATGCCCTGTCCTCGCGCGTGACGTGGCTGGGCCAGCCGGTGGCGAACCTGGACGCGCTGTACGCGCCGCTGGTGAAGGCCACGAATGCCTTCCGCGCCTCCGGCCGCTTCGTCTGGCCATTGGGCTACCTGATTGTCATTGGCGCGGTGCTGACGGTGGTGCGCCTGTGGCGCTCTGTCCCTGCCGTGGCCGTCGCCGCGCTGATGGTGGCGCTGGCGGCGCAGGCGTACGACCTGCGCGAGGACAAGAGCGCGCTCTTCAAGCCCGTGCACTTCCAGCGCCTGCAATCCCCTGAATGGGCCGCGCTCCAGGGCCCCTACCAGCACCTGGCCCTCTTCCCGCCGCATGCGCAGTGGGTGTGCCGCTACGACGAGCCGCTGGTGAACGCGCTGGCGTATCAGGCGTACCGGCTGAAGCTCACCTTCAACAGCGGCTACGCTTCCAGGTAGCCCGACATGGCTCGGGTTCACGTCGAAAGGAGCAGTCGATGCCCGCGGTGACGAAGCACGAAGCCGGAACGGTGTGCTGGGTGGACCTGATGGCCTGGGACCTGGAGAAGGCCAAGACCTTCTATGGGGGGCTGTTCGGTTGGACGTTCGAGACGGGTCCGAAGGAGACGAACTACTACACGATGGCCCGGTCCCAGGGCCGTGAAGTGGCGGCGCTGATGCCGCGCGCGAAGGAAGCGCCCTTCCCCCCGGTGTGGAACCTGTACTTCAGCGTGGAGAGCGTGGACCGCTCGCTGGCCCGCGTGAAGGAGCTGGGCGGCCGGCAGCTGCTGCCTCCCATGGACGTCATGGACTCGGGGCGCATGGCCTTCTGTCTGGATTCCACCGGGGTGCCGTTCGGACTCTGGCAGCCGAACCAGTTCCAGGGCGCCGGGGTGGTGGGCGAGCCCGGCTCCATGGCGTGGCATGAGGTGAAGACGCGCGACGGCGCGAAGGCGCTCGACTTCTACAAGGGCCTCTTCGACTTCACGGGGGAGAAGATGCAGACCGACCAGATGGACTACTGGGTCCTGAAGAAGAACGGCAAGGAGGTGGGCGGCCTGATGACGATGACCGCGAGGGACCCCGCCGACGCTCCGCCCCACTGCATGAACACCTTCGCCGTGGCGAACACCGACGAGGCCGCGGCGACCGTCACCCGGCTGGGTGGCAAGGTGCTCGTCGCGCCGTTCGACTCGCCCTACGGCCGCATCAGCATCGTCGCCGACCCCGGTGGCGCGAGCTTCGGCATCATCAAGCTGGCGGAGATGGGCGCGGCCTGAGCCGCGCCCGAGGCTCAGTGCTCGAGGGCCGCCAGCGCGGCGGCCATCACCTGCTTCACGGGCACGTTCGCGGCCTGGGCCACGCGCACGCAGTCGTCGAACTCCGGGTGCGCGTTGAGCACCCGGCCGTCGCACAAGCCGCGCTTCACGCGGACCCTGCCCCACGGCGTCTCCACCTCCACCCAGTCGCGCTCCAGCGCGTGGCGCTCCACGCGGTGGTAGCGCACGCCCAGCGACGTGGACTCGCGCAGCACCGTGTCCACCACCGCGTCGCGCAGGCCGCCCTCCACCAGCGCGCCCAGCAGGTGCGCCGGCCGCCCCTTCTTCATCACCACCGGGGCCACCCACGCGTCCTTCGCGCCCACCTCCAGCAACCGCTCCACCAGGTAGCCCAGCAGCTGCGGCGTGGCGTCGTCCAGGTTCGCCTCCACCACCCACAGCCCTTCGGTGGCCTTCGCCTCCACGCGGCCCAGCGACGCGCGCAGCACGTTGGGGCGGTCGCGGAAGTCCTTCGTGCCCACGCCGTAGCCGACCTTCTCCACGATGAAGTCCGGAGGGTGGCCAATCTTCGTCAGCACCTTGAGCAGCGCCGCGCCCGTGGGCGTCGTCAGCTCGCCCACCCCCTCGAAGCGCACCGGCACGTCGCGCAGCAGCTCCAGCGTCGCGGGCACGGGGATGGGCATCTGCCCGTGCGCCACGCGGATGGTGCCGCTGCCCAGGGGCGGCGGGGCGGCGTGCACCTCCGGGTCTCCCAGCAGCTCCAGCACCACCGCCGCGCCGCAGATGTCCACGATGGAGTCCACCGCGCCCACTTCGTGGAAGTGGATGTCGTCGATGGACACGCCGTGCACCTTCGCCTCGGCCTCGCCGATGGCGCGGAACACCGCCAGGGCGCGGGCCTTCGCGCGCTCCGGCAGCGTGGGGGCGGCTTCGATGAGCTGGCGGATGTCCGCGTAGGCGCGGTGCGGGTGCGCTTCCTTCGCGTCCAGCACCACGTCCAGGTGCGTGCCGCTGATGGCGTGGCGCACCGCGCGCGACACCGCCAGCCTCCAGCCCGGCACGTTGAGGCCACTCAGGGCCTGGGTGAGCGCGTCGGGTGACACGCCCAGGTCGATGCCGGCCGCCAGGAACATGTCCCCGGCGATGCCGCCCACGGGCTCCAGGTAGAGGATGCGCCGCATGGCTTCAGCGCCGTCCCTTCGTGCGGGAGATGAGCGCCGCGTAGAAGCCGCCGCCGAACCCGTTGTCGATGTTCACCGTCGCCACGTTCGCGGCGCACGAGTTC
This sequence comes from Myxococcaceae bacterium, assembly GCA_004173515.1. GTDB lineage: Bacteria > Myxococcota > Myxococcia > Myxococcales > Myxococcaceae > Corallococcus. The sequence continues at coordinate 38,540 of SECN01000048.1, forward strand.
ACCATCGAGAGCAGCGCGGAGATGCCCTTCAGGTTCGCGCCGTAGCCCACCGACGTGGGCACCGCCACCACCGGGATGCCGACCAGGCCGCCCAGCGCGCTCGCGAGCGCCCCCTCCATGCCCGCCACCACCACGGCGACGTGGCACTCCTGAATCTCCTCGCGCCGGCGGAGCAGCCGGTGGATGCCCGCCACGCCCACGTCGTAGACGCGCCGCACCTCCGCGCCCATCGCCTCCGCGGTGAGCGCCGCCTCCTCCGCCACGGGGATGTCGCTCGTGCCGGCCGTCACCACCGCGATGAGCCCCGCCTTCACCTTGCGCTGACGCAGGTGGAAGATGCGCGCCACCGGGTGGTACTCGGCCTTGGGGAAGCGCGCGAGCAGCGCCTCCGCCTTGTCCGGTTGCAGCCGCGTCACCAGCACCGTCTGCTTGCGCTCCACGAGCGCGCCCACGATGCCCAGCAGTTGCTCCACCGTCTTGGGCTCGCCCAGCACCACCTCCGGGAAGCCGAAGCGCAGGTTGCGGTGCGTGTCGAGCGTCGCGTAGCCCAGCTCCGCGTACGGCAGGTCCTTGAGCTTGCCCACCGCGTCGTCCAGGGTGACCTTGCCCGTCTTCACCTGACCCAGCAGCTGTCGCAGTGCCTTCTCGTCCATGGGCGACCCTCTACCCCACCCGCCCCCGGTGCTCCAGACGCGCGGCGACAGGACGGGCCCGCCCAGGGCGCCGGGAAGCCGCTACAGGCCCAGCCGGGCCAGCAGCGCCTGGGTGCTGCCGCGCTCCAGCACCAGCAGCATCCGCCCGCCCAGCGCCGTGGGGGCCGTGGCCGTGAAGTGCGTGCCCAGGACCACCACCGGGCCCGGGCCCGAGTCCACCTCGCCCAGCACGCCCGCCAGCACCGGCCGCACCGGACCGCGCTCCAGCCGGGGCACCGTGGGCAGCAGCCTCCAGCCCGTCAGCCGTCCGATGGCGGACAGGCACGCGCTGGCGATGATGTTGGCGGCCTCCGACAGGGCGCTCTCGCGCTCCTCGGCGGACGCGGGCTGGCCTCGCACCAGCGCCGACTCCAGCGCCTCTCCATCCTTCGGGGGCAGCAGCAGCACCAACGCACCGCGCAGCTCGCCCGTCATGCCCAGGCGCACGGCGATGGCGGGGCCGTCCTCGCCCAGCAGGCCCGGTCCGTCCTGGGTGCCGAGCAGCCGCACGTCCGGGATGGACAGGTCCACACGGCCGCCCACCAGCCGGGCCAGGGCGTTGGCACCGTGACCGCAGCCGATGTTGGCCACCTCGCGCAGGGCGTCGAGCTGCGCGTCGCTGGGCAGGGGCGGACTCACGCGGTCAGTAACCTCGGGACATCCAGGATGAACACGGGCCGGCCATTGCCCAGGATGGTCACCCCGGACAGGCCCGGCAGCAAGTCCAGGGGCCGGGACAGGGGTTTGAGGACGACTTCCTCCTGCCCCAGGAGGCGATCCACCGCCAGCGCCACCTTGCCGGTGCCGGCGTCGCCCTCCATCACCACGAAGGGCCGGAAGCCCGGGCGGGGCGTGGCGGGCACGCCCAGCAGCACCTCCAGCGCGTGCACCGGCAGCAGGCCGTTGCCGTGGGGCAGGAGCGCCGTCTCCCGGCTGCGGCTGAGCGCGTCCGGATCCGCCTCCGTGGCGCCCACCACCTTGGCGATGGGCAGGCCGAAGACCTCCTCCCCCACCTGCACGAGGAGCAGGTGCACCACTCGGTGAGCTCCTTGGCTGTGGAGACGCCGGGGAGGCACGACAGCAGGTAGGCGTCGCGGTCCGCCATGCGCGCGGCGGCCTCCTCCGTGATGAGCCCGCGCTTCAACGCCGAGGCCTTGAGGCGCGCGGGGTCCATGCCCCGGCCGTCGTCCTCGATATCGATGATGACCCGGTCGCGCGCGCGGCGCACCGTCACCAGCACGCGGCCGCGCACGGACTTCCTCGCGGCCAGCCGCTCCTCGGGGGCCTCCAGGCCGTGGTCGATGCAGTTGCGCAGCAGGTGCAGCAGCGGGTCGGCCAGCTCGTCCAGGATGGCGCGGTCCAGTTCAATCTCCGCGCCGGTGATGACCAGCTCGACCTCGCGCTCCTTGCGGCGGGCCAGGTCGCGCGCGGCGCGGGGCAGCCGGTCGGTGATGAGCGACAGCGGCGTCATGCGCGCGCTCATCACCTTGTCGTGCAGGTCCTTCACCAGCGTGTGCAGCCGGTAGACGCCCTCTTCCAGCGCGGGGCGCGTGTTCTCCGGCAGCTCCTTGCCCACCTCGCGCAGACGGGCGGTGGCGAGCATCAGCTCGCCCACCGTGTCGAGGAAGTAGTCGAGCAGCTCCGTGCGCACGCGCACCGTGCGCGAGCCGGCGTCGGCGCTGGCCCGGGCGCTGTCCGACGTCGGCGGGGCGACGGCGATGATGGGCGGTTCAGGGACGGCCTGGGAGACGGAGACGACCTCCACCTCGGCCACGTTGCGCAGGGCCGTCTGGATGCCGGCCTCGCCCACGGCGGTCTCCAGGTCCACCTGGATGTAGCCGTCGGGGATGCGGCCGGCCTTGAGCTCCTCCAGGGGAGGCCGCAGGTCCACGAGCGTGCCCAGGGTGGACAGCCGCTTGTGCACGAGGAACGCGCGCACGCCCGGCACCTGGCAGGTGGGCGAGATGCGCAGCCGCACGGACCAGCGGGGCGCGCTGGCACGGCCATCCACGCCCACGTTGGCGGCGGCCTTGAGGCCCGCGGCCAACGCCAACACGGGGGAGGAGGGGTCCACCTCCGGAGGCACGCGCACCAGGGACTGTCCGGTGGGCGCCCCGTAGAGAGCTTCCGGGCTGCTCAGGTCGCGCGGCGGCATCAGGCTGGCGGGAGGAAGGACCGTCAACGCCGTGGACCCCGCTGAGCTGGAAGCGTCCCGGCTCGCGCCGGAGTCCGTGCCCGAAGTCCCTGCTGGAGCGCCCGAAATCGCCCCCCCGGACGTGCTGCCCGAAGCACCCGAGCCCGTCGTCCCAGCCGCACCACCCGAGAGGCCCGAGCCCATCGCGCCAGCCGCAGCGCCCGAGCCTGACGCTCCGCCCGAAGCGCCTGGACCCGAGGCCGGAGCGCCGGTCGTACCGCTCGAAGCACCCGAACCCAACGTCCCAGACGCACCGCTCGACGCGCCCGAGCCTGTCGCCCCCGCCGCTCCGCCCGACTCACCCGAGACCGCGGTTCCCGCCGTGCCGCTCGAAGCACCCGACCCCGTCGCGCCCGACGCAGCGGCACCCGAACCCGTCGCCCCGGATGCACCGCTGGCACCGCCCGTCGCGGCCGCATCTCCCGGAGCCGCGGCGGCCCCGGTGGACGCATCCGCTGGCTTGAGCACGGTGACCTGGGCCACGCGCGTCACCCCGGGCGCGTGTCCCGTGAGCGCACGCACACGCGCGCTCAGCTGTTGCAGCAGGGGTTCGGCCTGCTCCGGCTCACGGCTGGACGCGACGGCGCGCACCTGGGCCGTCAGCGTGTCCGCGGCATTCAGCAGCAGGTCCACCAGGTCCCGGTCGAGCAGCTTCCGGTCCCCACGCACGGCATCCACCAGGTCTTCCACCCGGTGCGCCAGCATGGCGATGGGCTCGAAGCCCATGGACGACGCCATGCCCTTCACGGAGTGGGCGTGGCGGAACATGGAGTCCACGGTGCTGGCGGTGGCCTCCCGCTCCAACTCCACGAGGTCCCGCCCGAGCGCCTCCAGGTGCTCGGTGGCCTCCGAGATGAAGAGGCCCAGGTACCGGGACATGTCCATCGTCATGACCCGGTACCTCCCACAGGCGGACGGAGCCGCGACCCGGGCGGGCGCGGCCCTGCGTCAGCTCAGGCCTCGCCCAGCACCTTCTTGACGACCGCCAGCACGTCCTCGGCCCGGAAGGGCTTGACGATGAAGTCCGAGGCGCCCGCCTCGATGGCCTCCATCACCAGACTCTCCTGGCCCAGCGCGGAGCACATGATGACCACCGCGCTGCTGTCGGCCTTGATGATTTCCCGCGTCGCTTCGATTCCGCTCTTGAACGGCATCACGATGTCCATCGTCGTGAGGTCCGGTTTCAACTCCTTGAACTTCTCCACGGCTTCCAGGCCGTTGGCCGCCTCACCGACGACCTCGAACCCTCCAGACGCAAAGATGTCCTTGATCATGTTGCGCATGAAGATGGCGTCGTCGACGACCAGCACCCGCTTAGCCATGTGAAGAAGTCCTTCCGGATCCAGCACGGTCACTCCCAGACCGCCCAGGCGGGCAACGCCGCGAACCGCGGGCATGACCTTGCCCGGGGCCGCGCTCACGCGCTCCACCGCCTCGATGCCGTCCACATCCGTCACCAGGAGCCCCAAATCCCGCCGCCCCCGGTCCAGCAGTACCACGCGGCACAGCGGGGTGGGGCCTTCTGGCAGGTGCAACAGCTGCCGCAGCTCCACCACCGTCACCACGCGACCGCGCAGGTTCATCACTCCAGTGATGGCGGAAGGGGCCCGGGGCACACGGGTGTAGCGCTCCGGGGGCACGACGACCTCCCGGACCGCCGACAAGGGCAGCCCGTAGCGCTCCTTCTCTACCCGGAAGATGACGTGCCGCACGGTGGAGCCCTTTGTAGCAGAGGCGGCGGGCCGTCCGGAGCCCTCAGGGCCCCAGGCGGAAGCTGCGCACCACGCTCTGCAGTTCCACGGAGAGGTTGGTCAGCTCGCTCGCCAGCGACGTCATCCGCGACACCGCGGCCGTCTGCTCCTGGATGACGGCCTGGATGGCCTCCGTGGAGCTGGCGTTGTTCTTGGCCACGAGCTTGATCTCCTCGATGGCCTTCACCATCTCCTCGCTGCCCTTCATCTGCTCGCGGGTGCTGTCGGAGATGAGCGTCACCTTCTCCGCGCCCTTGCGCGCGGTGTCGGTGATGGCCCCCATGGAGCGCATGATGTCGGTGAGGTCCTCGCGGCCCTCCGCCAGCTCCGCGATGCCTTCCTTCATGGCGCTCACGACGGAGGTGGACTGGCCGGAGATGTCACGCGCCAGGCGGGAGATCTGCTCGGCGGAACGGCCCGCGCTCTCCGCCAGCTTGCGCACCTCGTCGGCGACCACCGCGAAGCCGCGGCCGTACTCGCCGGCGCGCGCCGCTTCGATGGTGGCGTTGAGGGCCAGCAGGTTCGTCTGCTGGGCCACCTGGGTGATGGCGTCGACGATCTTGGAGATCTCCTGCGTCTTCTCACCGAAGGCGAACACCTGCTGGCTGGCGGACTCGATGCGGTTGAAGACCTTCTTCACCTTGTCGCCCGCGAGCTTCGCCGCCTTGGAGCCGTCCTCCGCGCTGCTGCTGGTCTCCGCGGACGTGCGGGCCGCGTCCAGGGCGGAGGCCGCCGTGCGCTGGATGCTGCCGGCCATCTCCGTGATGACCTTGGAGGCCTGGGACACGAGCTGCGACTGGGTCTCCGCGCCGCTGGCGATCTTCTCCATCGACGAGCCCACCTCCTCGGTGGACCCGTTGACGTTCTCCGCCGAGCGCTGCAGGTCGATGGCCGTGTCCGCCACGCTCTTGGCGGTGTCTTGAATCTTGCCCACCAGCTCGCGCAGGTTCTCCTGCATGCGGGAGATGGCGCCCGTCAGCTCGTCGATTTCGTCGCGCGTGCTGTGGACTTCCGCGGCCACGGGCTTGGACAAGTCCCCCTGGGAGATCTCGAACGCGGAGCGGCTGAGCACCTTCACGCGGGTGACGCGCGCCAGCAGCGAGGGCAGGTACGCCGCGCCACCGAAGGTGATGAGCACGCCCACGCCCACCCGGATGACGTAGCTCCAGCGGCCCCAGGACGCGTCGAAGCTGCTCTCGGTGCTCAGGAGCCACGCGCCCAGCAGCAGACCCAGGACGATGTAGCCGGTGGTGATCTTCCGGTGCAGGGACTGCTCGCGGACCATCTTGGGGCCGTCGACGGCGCGCAGCAGGCGCTGCACGGGCTCGCGTCGAGGGGTGAGACCGGAAGTAGGGTCGTCGCGAAGGGGGCGGCGCACGGAGTGCTTTCAGCTGGGGAGGGGCAGGAAGCAGCCCAGGGGTTTAGCCTTGCTGTCCGGTACGGGTCAATCATCCGCCAGGATCTGCCTGCCTGGACGGGCGAAGTGATCGAAACCGGCGGGCGGGGTCAGCAGGCGTCCAGCGCCGTCCTTCAGGGTCCACCGGCGCTCCCGGGTGAGCACCCCGATGGCGGTCACCGGCTCCCCCGCCCGAGCGCACGCCCGCTCGAACGCCGGGGCCTTCGAGGGCGGGACGGCCAGGAGCAGTTCGTAGTCCTCACCCCCCTGGAGCGCCCCTTCGGGTCCCAGAACAGCGCGCACGGCGGGCGACAGGGGCAGCCGCGCCAGCTCCAGCGTGACGCCCACACCTGACGCGGCGCACAGATGACCCAGGTCCTGGGCCAGGCCGTCCGACACGTCCAGGCCGGCCGAGGCGAAGCGGGCGGCGAGGCGGCCCAGGGCGACGCGGGGCTCCGGGCGGCGCTGGCGGCGCACGGCGCTCCCCCGGCGAAGGCCCGCCTGGAGCTGCTGGAGGCCCAGGCGCGCATCGCCCAGGGTGCCGGAGACGTAGAGCAGGTCCCCGGGCCGGGCGCCCGCGCGGGTGATGGGGGGATGGGACAGCTCCCCGGTGGCGGTGAGGGTGACCGACAGCTCGCGCGCGGAGGTGAAGTTGCCGCCCACCAGCGCGATGCGGTGCGCCTTGGCGAGCGCGGCCATGCCCCGCCCGAGCGCGGACAGGTGACGCGCGGGGAAGTCCCTGGGCAGCGCGAGCGCGCAGACGAACCAGCGGGGCGTGGCGCCCATGGCGGCCAGGTCCGACAGGTTCACCGCGAGCGCCTTGTGACCGATGTCGCCGGGGGAGAACGTCGCGCGCGTGAAGTGCACGTCCTCCACCACGGCGTCGGTGGTGACGCACAGCGCGCCCTTGGACGGGGCGAGCACGGCGCAATCGTCCCCCGGGCCGACGGGCACGCGGGCCCTGGGAAAGCAGGCGAGGAAGCGTTGGATGAGGTCGAACTCACCGGGCATGGAGGGCCACAGACCATGGCCGCTCCATGGGACGCAATGGCGACGCGCGATGGGGAGCTTCCTCGAGGAGCGTCCTCAAGCGAACCGGCGGGCGCGCGGGCGGCGCGTGGCGTTGACGGTGTCAGCCCCACGAGGCATAGAAAATGGAGTGTCTTCCCCGCCCGTGCCCCTGGACCTGCGACGCCGTCTCGCGACGGAAGCGCTGGGCTGCGGGCTGGTGGTGGTGGCGCTGGAGGGCTCGCATCACGTCGCGGAGCACCTGGGCGCGAGCGCCACGGAGGGACGGCTCTTCATGTCCCTGTCGTGTGGCGCGGTGCTGGCGTGCCTGCTGTGGGTGCTGCGGCCGCTGTCGGGCGCGCACCTCAACCCGGCGCTCACCTTCGCGGACGCGCTGGGGGACCGCACGCCGTGGCGCGAGGTGCCGCTGTACGTGCTGGCGCAGCTCTTCGGCAGCCTCGTGGGGCGGCTCGTCGCGCACCGCATGTGCAACGAACCGCTGCTGCTCACCGCGAGTCCGCCCACGGCCGACGGGGCCCGGTTCCTCACGGAGATGGTGGCGACGTTCGGCCTGCTGGTGGTGGTGCGCGGCTGCGTGCGCACGCGTCCGTCCGCCACGCCCCTGGCCATCGCGGGGTATGTGGCCGCGACGGTGTGGTTCACGGACTCGCGCTCGCTGGCGAACCCCGCGCTGGTGCTGGCGCGCGCGGCCAGCGCGCACGTGGGCGTGATGAACCCGCTGGAGGTGGAGTCCTTCGTCGCGGCGCAGCTGTTGGGCGCGGCGCTGGCGGTGTTCCTCTTCCGCTGGCTGCTCGGGGGCACGCCCAAGCCCGTGCCCGCGTCCGACGCGGCGCTGGAGACCGTCGTCTTCGAGTGCGCGGACGCAGGGCCCGCGCACCTGGCCGCCGCGCTCTTCAACACGCTGGCCCATCCGGACCGGGCCCGCGCGGTGGTGACGCCGCCGCCGGGCGCGACCGAGGCCGGGCCACCGCTGGCGGTGGACGCGTTGATGCGCGAGTCGCACCTGCGCCCCGCACCCTTGAGGGACCGGGGCGTGCCCGCGTCGCACTACGTGCTCATCGAGGTCGCCGGTCAGGCCCCGGGCATGGACGCCCGCGTGCGGGAGCGCTGGTCACTGCCCGCGCTGTCGTTGACGGACGAGGCCGGCGCGCGGGCGTTGCAGTCGGCCCTGCGGCCCCGGCTCCTCCAGTTGCTCGCGCGAAGGGGCTGGGAGCGGCTGCACGTCGTGAGCGGGCCCGCGCCCCAAGGGCCCCGCGCGCTGACGTGAAGCCCACGGGAGGGTGCGCGGGGCGTGACGGGGTGCGGCGTTGACGTCGGCGCGAGGGGCGAGCATGACAGTCCGACACAGAGGAACCGCGCATGATGGAAGGTCTTCCCCCCGTCGTCTCCTGGCCGCCGCTGCAGACCTTGATGCGCCTGACGCTCGCGCTCGCGGTGGGCCTGTTCGTCGGGCTGGAGCGGGAGTGGCGCGGCAAGGAAGCGGGCCTGCGCACCTTCGGCTTCGCGGCGCTGCTGGGCGGCATGGGCGGCCTGCTGGGGCCGAACTTCGCGCTGATGAGCCTGGCGCTGCTGGGCGTGCTCCTGTGCTTCCTCAACTGGCAGTCGCTGCGCACGAACGGCGGCGCGGAGCTGACCACGTCCGCCGCGCTGCTCGTCACGGGCTTCACCGGCGTGCTCTGCGGCCTGGGCCACACGGTGACGCCCGCGGCGGTGGGCGTGACGACCGCGGGCCTGCTCGCGTGGAAGGAGCGGCTGGCCACCTTCAGCCATAAAATCACCGCCGAGGAGCTGCGCTCGGCCATCCTGCTGGCCATCCTCGCGTTCGCCATCTACCCGGTGCTGCCCTCGCAGCCGGTGGATCCGTGGGGCCTCATCGAGCCGCGCGCCGCGTGGGTGACGGTCATCCTCATCGCCGCCATCGGCTTCGTGAACTACCTCTTGTGGAAGGTGTTCGGCGCGCACGGCGTGGAGGTGACGGGCTTCCTGGGAGGCCTCGTCAACAGCACCGTCACCGTGGCGGAGCTGGCCCACCGCGTGCGTGAAACCTCCGGCCGCCTGCTGAACGTGGCCTACCGGGGCGTGATGCTGGCCACCGCCGCCATGGCGCTGCGCAACGCCGTGCTGCTGGGCCTGCTGTCCTTCCGCGCGCTCGTGAACTCCGCCATCCCGCTGGTCCTCATCCTGCTGTCCAGCACGGGCCTGGCGCTGATGCGCTCGCGCACCGAAGCGCCGCCCGGCGCCGAGCCGCCCGCCCTGCCCCTCAAGTCCCCCTTCTCCCTGCCGTCCGCGCTGAAGTTCGGCCTCATCTTCCTGGCGCTCCAGGTGGTGGGCACGGTGGGCCAGACGCTGCTGGGCCGCTGGGGCTTCTACGCGGTGAGCGCCCTGGGCGGACTGGTGTCCAGCGCATCCGCGGTGGCGTCCGCCGCATCGCTGTGCGCCAACGGCACCATCTCCCCCACGACGGCCGGGGTGGGCGCCATCATCGCGTCGCTCGCCAGCGCCGCCATCAACTTCATCCTGGTGGCGCGCGTGTCCGAACAGCGCTCGCTCACCCTGCGGCTGGGGCGCGCCCTGGGCGTCGTCATGCTGCTGGGGCTGGTGGGCGCCTTCATCCAGACGCGCCTGCCCGCACTGCTGCCCTGACGAAACCCCGAAGGGCATGAGGCACGCGGACCTCATGCCCCCGGGAGACGCGGACAGGACCTCAGACGCAGTAGTAGGTCGCGTCCGTCCAGCCGTACTGGCCCGTGGCATAGCGGTACACGTACATCCAGTTGCCGTCGCGGCTGTACACCTCCACGCCCTCGTTGCGGCCAATCTGGGCGAACACGGCGCCGCCCGGGGTGTAGCGCAGGCCCACGGTGTCCGCGTTGCACACCCAGCGGTAGTACATCGCGCGCACCTCGCGCCCCTCGCCCTCGCCCTCCTGCTTCGTGGGCGCCTGCACCTGGGTGTCCTCACCCTGCGGCGCATCCATGTCCTCCGGCGCGCCACCACAGCCCACCATCAAACCAGCCATGGCAAAAGCAGCCACGCCGAACGCGCGGATCGAAGACGTCTTCATGAGCGACTCCATGTCTTGGGGTTGGACTACGAAAACAGCTTATCCAGCTTTGATCCAAAATCAAGGCTAGACTCGGATAGCGATAAAATCCCGGATTGAATCCAAAGCCCACTCCCATGCGGAGCGCGCCCCTCCCACGCGGGAGGAGGCAGCTCCACATGGCGGAAGCCCGTGGACTAGAAGCGGTCCGGCTCCGGCAGGGGCGGCGCGGCGGACAGGCCGCGCTCCGGCATCGGCGGGTGCAGGGGCAACTGGACGATGAAGCGCGAGCCGTGGCCGAACTCGCTCTCCACGCGCACGCGCCCGCCGTGCCCCTCCACCAGGCTCTTCACGATGGCCAGCCCCAGCCCCGCGCCGCCGAACTCGCGCGTGGAGCTGCCGTCCACCTGGTAGAAGCTCTGGAAGATGCGCTCGAACTCCTCGGAGCGGATGCCCACGCCGGTGTCCTCCACGCTGATGCGGTAGCCGGGCACGCCCAGCTCCTGCTGCATCGCCGCGTCCGACAGCGTCACCTTCACCCGGCCGCCCGACGGCGTGAACTTCACCGCGTTGGCCAGCAGGTTCACCACCACCTGGCGCAGCTTGTCCAGGTCGCCCGCGAGCCTCGGCTGCGGCGTGTGCGGCAGCCGCACCTCCAGCTCCAGGCCCTTGCGCTGCGCCTGCGGCAGCACGCTGGAGACCGCCGTCTGGATGATGTACCCGGGGTCCACCGGCGCCATGGACAGCCGCAGACGCCCGGCTTCAATCTGGCTCAGGTCCAGCAGCGAGGAGATCATCGAGAGGAGCGTTTCGCCCTTCTCCACGATGGTGCGCACGTACTGCAACTGCTCCGGGTTGAGCGGCCCCGCCAGCCCCTCCGCCATCATCTCCGAGTAACCGAGGATGGACGCCAGCGGCGTTCTCAGCTCGTGGCTCACCGTGCCCAGGAAGGACGACTTGAGCCGGTCCAACTCCTTGAGCCGCGCGTTCGCCTGGAGCAGCCGCGCGTTCTGCGCTTCCAGTTCGCGGTGCACCTCCAGCGTGGACTCCAGGTGCAGGTGCGTGGCCAGGTACGCCTTCTGCCCGCTGGCGACGAGCGCGCCCAGCACCTGTCCGAAGTGGCCCAGCACCTGCGCGGCGGTGCGCTCCGGGACGCGGCGCACGCGCGCCAGCAGCTCGTGCGCCCGCTCCAGGTCCAGCCCCTGGATGCCGGTGAGCGTGTCGGGGAAGTCCGTCAGCTCCTCGGGCGTGAAGGGGCCCAGGATGACCCGGCCCAGGAGGTCGCCATCCCACCGCACGGGCATCACCACGTAGCGCAGCCCGGTGAAGCACGTGAGCGCGATGAGGCCCGACGCCTCGGAGGCCTCCCCTCCGTCCGCCACCCGCCCGCCCGCCTCCGGCAGGACGGGGCCGTCCTTCACCCGGCCCACCATCGCGGTGCACGCATGGCGGCCGTCCGGGAAGGAGAAGACGTAGGCGCAGAAATCGCCGTGGCCCACCTTCACGTCCGCCAGCTTGGTGCCGCGCACGTCCAGCACCTTGATGCCCACGCGGTACAGGTCGCTGAAGCCCTTCACCACCTCCGCGAAGGACGGCAGGTCCAGCAGGTCCCCCAGCGACAGGCGCCGCTGGAGCGCGGACTCGCGGCGGGGCGCGCCCACCGTGTCCCAGGGCCCGCCCGACGACGGGCCGCTCATGGAGGGCTCCCGCTCGCCCGGCCCGCCTGCGGAGGACCGTAGCGTCCCTCCAGGGCCGTGCCGGACAGGTCCACGTGCCGGAAGATCTGCCCCAGGAACTCGTCCTCGGAGAGCCCCACGTTGCGCGACAGGTGGGCCCGCACCTCCAGCGAGCGCCAGGCCGCCTGCGCCACCGCGTGGAAGGTCTCCACCACGCCCTCGCCCCGCACCGCCACCGAGCCCACCACCGGCTGCGTGCCCTTCTTCTGGATGTCCTCCAGTTCAGCGTCCGTCAGGCTGTCGGGCAGGTCCCGCTTGTTGAACTGGATGACCACCGGCACCTGCTGCGGATCCAGCTCCATCTCCCGCAGGTTCTCCTGGAGGTTGCGCCAGTAGGCGTTGTTCTCCTGGGACGCGTTGCGCCGGCTGTCCGCGATGAAGACCACCGCGTCCGTGCCCTGCAGCACCACCCGCCGGGTGGCGTTGTGGATGACCTGGCCGGGGACGGTGAAGAGCTTCACCTTCACCTTGAAGCCCGCGGAGGTGGAGAAGAAGACGGGCAGCAGGTCGAAGAAGAGCGTCCGGTCGTCGTGCGTGTCCACCGACAGCAGGCGACCTCGCACGTCGGGCCGCGCCCGGGCGTGCAGCTTGCGCAGGTTGGTCGTCTTCCCGCTGAGCCCGGGGCCGTAATAGACGATCTTGAGCGTCAGCTCGCGCTGGGCGTGGTTCAGTTGCAAGGGGGAGGACTCAGACCGAGGGGGATTCGGTACCTGCTTTTTATAATGGCCCCACGCCTCGCGCGGAAGGCCGGTCGCACGCCTTACGACAGAGCGGTAAGCATCCTCCCGGAATGGGGCTCGCGCGAGAGGCGTTTCAGGAGATTCCCGCTCCTCACTCCAAGAGGAGGACGTCTCCCCACACGGAAAAGAGGACACTGCGCGCGGAATGATCGCGTGCATGGGTATGGGGGGACCGGTTAGGATCGCGGACGCGACGGAGGAGCAAGGCGATGACGATGAAGCAGGTGGATCCAGGCGTCGAGGTGGCCCCCACGCCGGTGATGGACGTGGCGAACCTCCCCAAT
>SECN01000851.1 GCA_004173515.1 Myxococcaceae bacterium
CGCGCTGTTCTCATCCAGGCGCGGGAACGCGAACGTGTCCGACTCCGCCGCGAGCAGCTTCTCGTAGTCCAGCCGGCCCTCCGGCACCGGGCCGTCATCCGGGATGACGATGACGTGCTTGATGCAGCCCGCTGACTTCTCGAACTTCTCCAGCAGCGGCAGGAGCGACCGGTCCACCACCACCACCGAGTCCTCCGCGTGGCCCGCGATGTAGGCCAGGTCCTTGGGGTGCAGCCGCAGGTTGAGCGTGTGCATCACCGCGCCCATCGACGGCACCCCGAAGTACACCTCCAGGTGCTGGTGATGGTTCCAGCTCAGCGACGCCACCCGGTCCCCCGGCTTCACCCCCAGCCGCGTCAGGGCGTTGGCGAGCTGGCTCGTGCGCTTGTGGAAGTCCGCGTACGTGTAGCGGTGCAGGGACTTGTCCGGGTTGCGGCTGACGATCTCCTGCGCGCCGTAATAGGAACGCGCGCGCTCCAGGAAGTGCGTCAGGGTGAGCGGGAAGTCCATCATGCGACCGGTGAGCATCGGCACCATCCCTTCGCGAACGGGTGAAGGGGTGGATGCTACCGGATGCGTGGCGCCATGCCCTCGACTCCCCGTGGAGGAAGGCATGGCGCAGTATGTCAAAGTCGACTGTCAGCCGAAGAAGACCTGGGCGACCTCGAAGAACTCCTTGGGGACGCGCTTGAGTTCGCGGGTGGCCTCGGCCAGGTGCTCGCTGACGATTTCGTTGCCACGCAGGGCGGCCATCTTGCCGAACTCGCCCCGGGCCACCATGTCGCACGCATGCACGCCGAACCGGGTGGCGAGCACCCGGTCGTGCGCCGTGGGGGCGCCGCCGCGCTGGATGTGGCCCAGCACGGAGACGCGCGTCTCGAAGCCGGTGCGGCGTTCGATTTCGGAGGCGACGATGTTGCCCACGCCGCCCAGGCGGGGCCGGCCGGCTTCATCCAGCGAGCCCGTGGTGACCAGTTGTTCGTTCTGGTTGGCGGACATCTTGATGCGCGTGCCCTCCGCGACGACGACGATGGAGAAGGTGCGCCCTCCCGCGTGCCGGCGTTGCAGGTGCTGGGCGACGGCCTCCAGGTCGGCCGGGATCTCCGGGACGAGGATGACGTCCGCGCCGCCCGCGATGCCCGCGTAGGTGGCGATCCACCCGACGTGCCGGCCCATCACCTCGCAGACGATGACGCGCTTGTGGGACTCGGCGGTGGAGTGCAGCCGGTCCACGGCCTCCGTGGCGATCATCACGGCGGTGTCGAAGCCGAAGGTGAAGTCGGTGCC